>DATDCY010000191.1 GCA_036524115.1 bacterium
ATCGGCGGCGGCGTCCCGCGCGCCTCAGCCACGGGCCTTCCCCTCCCCCGCCGGCCCGCCGGGCCGCGCCCCGACGTGGACGGCGATCGGCCCCGCCATGAAGCTGCGGTGGCGCACGTCGATGAGCCCCGCCTCGCGCATGATCGCGGCCAGCTCCGCGGGGGTCTTGAACCCCTCGGTCGAGGCGGAGAGGTAGGCGTAGGCGGCGCGGTCGCCCGCGACCAGCCGCCCGAGCAGCGGGATGATGCGCCGCAGGTACAGGCGCACGAGCGGTCGCAGCAGCGAGGGCGGCGGCGGCGAGGTGTCGAGGCAGACGACCCGCCCCCCGGGGCGGACGACGCGCGCCTGCTCGCGGAAGGCGCCGGCGCGGTCCGCGACGTTGCGCAGCAGGTACCCGGAGGTCACGGCGTCGAACGTGCCGTCGGCGAACGGGAGCGCCAACGCGTCGGCGGCGCACCAGAGGACCCGCGCGCCGCCGGGCCGCGCCCTGCCCACGCGCATCATGCCGAGGGAGAAGTCCGCCGCGACCACCGTCGCGCCCGGCCCGCCCGCGAGCGCCTCCAGCGCGATGTCGCCGGTGCCGCTCGCCAGGTCGAGCAGCCTTCCCCCGGGCGGCAGCGCGGCCTCGCGCACGACCGCCCGGCGCCACGCGCGGTCGCGCCCGAAGGTCATCAGGGCGTTCATGCGCTGGTAGCGCCCGGCGATCCGGTCGAACATCGCGCGCACGTCGGCGCCGGGGCCGGCCGGCGCGCCACCGAGAGAAACCATTGCGGTGCGGGATTGTAGCGGGCGCCCCCCGGCGCGACAAGGCGCCGTCGCGGCGTGGTACTCGGCCCCCGGCGGCGCGGACGGGGCGCAGCGCGCCGGCCCCTTCCCGCAGCCCGGCCGCCGCGATAGAATCCGCCGGTTCTCAACCCATCGGGAGGAGCTGCAACGATGCCGCAGTACGAGCTTCTGGCGCGCCCGGACACGATCGCCGAATTCGTGGCGGGCTGTCGCGGCGAGGCGCGGGTCGCCGTCGACCTCGAGGCGGACAGCCTGCACAGCTACCGCGAGCAGATCTGCCTCGTCCAGCTTTCCAGCGCCACGCGCACGGCCATCGCGGACCCGCTCGCCGGCCCCGGCGTCCTCGCCGGGCTCGCCCCCCTGCTGGCGGACGCCGCCGTGCAGAAGGTCTTCCACGGCGGCGACTACGACGTGCGCCTGCTCAAGCGCGAGGGCGTCGTCGTTCGCAACCTCTTCGACACCATGATCGCCGCGCAGCTCGCCGGCCGGGAGCGCTTCGGACTGGCGGCGCTGCTCGAGGCAGAGTTCGGCGTCGTCCTCGACAAGCGCTTCCAGCGCGCCGACTGGTCGCGCCGGCCGCTCGACGCCGCGATGCTCGACTACGCCGCCAACGACACCGCCCACCTGCTGGCGCTGGCCGACCGCCTCGGCGCCGAGCTGGAGCGCATCGGCCGGCTGGCCTGGGCGCAGGAGGAATTCGGCCTGCTGGAGCTGGCGGAGCCGTCGCCGCCGAAGAAGCCCTGGTGCCTCGATCTCAAGGGCGCCGGCAGGCTCGCTCCCCGCCAGCTCGCCCGGTTGCAGACGCTCCTGGATCTGCGCGACGAACTGGCGCGCTCCTCGAACCGCCCGCCGTTCAAGGTGCTCGGGAACGAGGTGCTGCTCGCCTGGGCCGCGCAGCCGCCGGCCGACCGCCGCGCGGTGGCGGCAACGACAGGCGCCAACCGCCCGCTGCTGGAGCGCATCGCCGGCCAGGTGCTGGAGGCGCTCGCGCGCGCCGAAGCCGTCCCGGACGAGCAGTGCCCGCGCCCGGAGCTCGTCCGGCGCGTCCCGCCGACGCCCGCCGAAAACCGCCGCCTCGCCCGCCTCAAGGCCGCCCGTGCGGAGGCCTCGGCGACGCTGCGGATCGAGGCCGGGCTCCTGGTCAACGGCGCCACGCTCGAGCGCCTCGCCCGCCAGGAGCCCGACGCCGCGATCGCCGCGCTGCCCGACGCGCTCAAGCGCTGGCAGCGCGAGGCGGTCGGCGACGTGCTGCGGCACGCGCTCGCCCAGTAGGCGCTCGCGGTTCCCGGCGCCTACGGCAGCGCGTAGGTGATCGTCAGCTGCGGCTGGTTGACGGTGGCGTTCCCGCTGTTGAACGAGATGAAGTCGGCCTTGCGGTTGCCGTTGTCGCCCTTCGTGAAGTACACGCGCAGCTGCGTGATCCCGGCCTTGTTGATCTTCCCCCTGCCGGCGGCGCTGAGCCGGCCGCTGTACCAGCCGAGCACGGGGGTCTTGTTGATCACGCCGGCGCCCGCGAGCGAGGCCGGCGTCTGGAAGTCCGTCGCCGTCAGCGCCTTCGTGCCGAACGTGCCCTGGCGGATGTCCAGCCGCAGGCCGCCGAGCACGGCAAACGGGTTTCTCCCCGTCACCGGCACGCCGCTGTAAAGCTGGAGAACCGCGGACTGGATCACCGCGTTGTTCGGCAACGCCGACGTGTCGAACGACAGGACGGCCTTGTACTGGCGGTTGGCCGCATCGTCGCCGAGCCGGACCACGATCGCCCTGGCGTCCACCGCGCCGCCGACGTTGCTGCCCTGGGACGACTCGAGCACCCAGCCGTCGAGCGCGCCGCTCGAGACGAACTGCACGGTCGGGCTGATCGTCAGGAACCCGCCGACGAAGGTGAGGTTGTAGTCGGCGGCCGCGGGAAAAGACCCGACCAGGATCGGGTACATGCCGACGCCCTCGCCGGCGAGACGCGCCAGCGTCAGCGCGTCGCCCGTCGCCAGCGAGCCCGCGGTCACCCGGTAGCTCAGCGGGGGGTCCGGCATGCCGAGGCCCTTGGAGACGTCGTTCGCCTCGACCGTGACGGCGCGCGGGGTGATCGCGCCCGTGACGTCCGGCGCGAACGTGTACGCGTAGTTGTGGCCGCCGTTGCCGTCGTTGACGGCGCCCGACGGGGTGAGCGTCTTGCCGGTGCCCACCATATTGGTGTCGAAGCTCTGCGTCCACGCCGGCTCGGTGTCGCCGGGCGCCAGGGGCGTGAGCGCGGAGAGGACCGGCACGCCGGCCGAGCTGGTCGTGCCGTCATAGACCTTCGTGTCGCTCACCGCGGTGACCGTGATCGGCAGCCGCGTGATCGCGCCGCCGGCGACGGGCGTGAAGGTGTAGGCGTAGTTGAGCCCGGCGTTGCCGTCGTTGACGGTGCCCAGCGGGATGAGGCTCTTGCCGGTGCCGGCGTTGCGGTTGTCGAAGATCTGCACCCAGGAGCCCGTGGTGTCGCCGGCAGCGAGCGGCGTGGCCGCCGAGACGACGGCCACGCCGGCGGAGGAGGCCGTGCCGTCGTACAGCTTGCTGTCGACGACCGCCGTCACCGTGACCGGCCGCGCGGTGATGCCCGCGGTGCGGGTTGGCTGGGTCAGGACGTAGTTGGCGGCGTCCGCGCCCGTCAGCGCCAGCCCCGAGATGTTCACCGTCTTGGCCGCGCCGACGTTACGGTCGGCGAAGGCCCCTGCCGCCCCCGTCGTGTCCAGTGAGACCACGTCCGCCCCGACGACCCCCACGAGCGTCGGGGAGCCGATGGTGAGCGTGGCCGCCGTCGTCCCGTCGTAGGTCTTGCCGGCCGGCGTCAGCCCTGAGGCCGACACCGTCAGCGTCGCAGGAGTCACCGTGACGGAGGGGGAGCCGGCGACCAGGGATGTCAAGCCGACGCCGCCGGGTCCGATGTCCGACTGCGCGGCAAAGGTGAAGGGCGAGCCGATCGGTTTCGGCGCCGTCACGCCCGAGTACGTGATCGTGAAGGACTGGCCGGCGAGGCAACTGGCGATGTCGACGAGGATCGTCGGTCCCGTGACCGCGAACGGCGGGCTGCCGCTGAGGGTGCAGGTGCCGGGGGCGACCGTGACGCGGCCGACCGTGCCGGCGGTCGCCGGCGCCGGCCAGCCGGCCGGGACCGTGAGCGTCACCTGCGAGCCCGCCGCGAAGTCGCCGACGTTCGCCGTGAAGGTGAACGTGAAGCTCTGCGCGCCGGCACCGTATGCCACGCTGTCCGGCGCGACGGACATCGTCCCCTCGCCGTCCAGCGCCGGCACGGCCCTCGCCGGCGCCGGCGCGAAGGCGACCCCGACCACCAGCGCCGCAACCAGTTGATACACTTGACGAAAACCGTATCTGCGCATCGCTGTCCCCTCCCTCGCCGCGGCGTTCGTTGGGCGAACCCCCCTTGTCCCGCGGAGAGATGATCGGGCGGCCGGCGGGTCCGGTCAATGGAGGGTTCCCCCCATCGGCCCGCCCCGTGCCGCACTTTCGCCTTGTCCCGAGGGGCGCGATTTCTGTATACTTTTTCGACTTTGTCTGCCATCAGGGGGAACACGAACTGACGATGGGACAGGCGGTTTCGAGCGCGGCGGCGGACGCGCCGATCCTCGAGCTCCAGGACGTCTCGCTGCACTTCGGCGGGATCACCGCGCTCGACGGCGTCGGCTTCACCGTCAACAAGGGCGAGATCTTCGCGGTCATCGGCCCCAACGGCGCCGGCAAGACGAGCGTCTTCAACTGCATCTCCGGGCTCTACCACCCGGCGAAGGGGAAGATCCTCTTCGAGGGGCGCGAGATCACGCGGATGAGCCCGGCGCGGCGCGCGCGGCTCGGGCTGGCGCGCTCGTTCCAGAACATCGAGCTGTTCAAGGGGATGACGGTCGTCGACAACCTCATGCTCGGCCGCCACATCCACATGAAGACCGGCCTGCTCACCGGCGGCCTCTTCTTCGGCCCGGCGCGGCGCGAGGAGATCCGCAACCGCGAGGTCGTCGAGGAGATCATCGACTTCCTCGAGATCCAGGCGATCCGCAAGAAGGTCGTCGGCACGCTCGCCTACGGGCTGCAGAAGCGCGTGGAGCTGGGCCGCGCGCTCGCGCTGGAGCCGCGCGTGCTCCTGCTGGACGAGCCGATGGCCGGCATGAACGCCGAGGAGACCGAGGACATGGCGCGCTTCGTCCTCGACATCAACGAGGAGCGCGAGACAACGATCGTCCTCATCGAGCACGACATGGGCGTCGTCATGGACATCTCGGATCGCATCTGCGCCATCGACTTCGGCGTCAAGCTCGCGGAGGGGCCGCCGGCGCAGATCCAGTCCGACCCGAAGGTCGTCAGCGCCTATCTCGGCGAGACGGACGTCCTGTTCAACATCTAGAAATGGGGACAGATTTATTTTCCTCGATGATCGAGGTCGAGGCTGAAAGCCATGACCGAAAATAGATCTGTCCCCATTTCGCCGGAGCTGACGCTCCCCAAGCTGCTTCTCGAGCAGGCGCGGCGCCACGGCGCGCACCGCGTCGCGCTGCGCGAGAAGGAGTTCGGCATCTGGCAGTCCTTCACCTGGGCCGACTACCTGCGCCACGTGCGCGAGTTCTCGCTCGGGCTGGTCGCGCTCGGCCTGCAGCGGGGCGACAAGGTGGCGATCGTCGGCGACAACCGCCCCGAATGGGTCTTCGCCGAGCTGGCCGCGCTGTGCGCCGGCGCCGTGCCGCTGGGCATCTACCAGGACTCCACCGCGACGGAGGTCGGTTACGTCATCGACCACTCGGACGCCGTGGTCGTCGTCGCCGAGGACCAGGAGCAGGTCGACAAGATCCTCGAGCTGCGCGAGAAGATCCCGAAGGTCCGGCACGTCGTCTACGCCGACCCCAAGGGGATGCGCGCCTACGAGGACCCGATGCTGCTGGCCTTCACGGAGGTCGAGCGCCGCGGGCGCGAGCTGGACGCGCAGCGGCCGGGGCTCTTCGACGAGAACGTCGCGCGCGGCGCCGGCGCCGACACGGCGCTCATCGCCTACACCTCGGGGACCACCGGCTTCCCCAAGGGCTCGCTGCTGACGCACACGAACATGCTCTCGATGGCGGCGAACCTGATCGCGGTCGACCCCAAGCGCCCGGACGACGAGTTCCTCTCGTTCCTGCCGCTGCCCTGGATCGGCGAGCAGATGATGGGCGTCGCCAGCGCGCTGCTCGTCGGCTTCACGGTGAACTTCCCCGAGGAGCCGGACACCGTGCAGGAAAACCTGCGCGAGATCGGCCCGAACGTCATGTTCTCGCCGCCGCGCGTCTGGGAGAACCTCGCCGCCAGCGTGCAGGTCAAGGTCATGGACGCCTCCCCGCTCAAGCGCTTCGCGTTCCACCGCGCGATGCCGATCGGCACCCGCATGGCCGACTGCCGCTTCCAGAAGAAGGCGCCGGGCCTGGGCCTGCGCGCCGCGTACCTGCTCGCCTACTGGACCGTCTTCCGCGCCCTGCGCGACCGCCTCGGCTTCTCGCGGCTGCGCTCGGCCTCCACGGGCGGCGCGGCGCTCGGGCCGGACACCTTCCGCTTCTTCCACGCCCTCGGCGTGAATCTCAAGCAGATCTACGGGCAGACCGAGATCTCCGGCATCTCCTGCATCCACCGCGACGGGGACGTCAACTTCGACTCGGTCGGCAAGCCCATCCCCGAGACCGAGATCCGCATCGCCGAGAACGGCGAGATCCTCTCGCGGAGCCCGAGCGTCTTCTCGGGCTACTACAAGAACGACGCCGCGACCGCCGACGTCCTGCGCGAGGGCTGGCTGCACTCCGGCGACGCCGGCTACTTCACGGAAGACGGGCACCTGATCGTCATCGACCGGCTCAAGGACGTCATGCACCTGACGGACGGCACGCGCTTCTCGCCGCAGTTCATCGAGAACAAGCTCAAGTTCTCGCCGTACGTCAAGGAGGCGGTCGTCATCGGCGACAAGCGCGAGCGCATCACCGCGCTGATCAACATCGACATGCCGATCGTCGGCAAGTGGGCCGAGAAGCAGCGCATCGGCTACACGACCTACACCGACCTGGCCTCCAAGCCTGAGGTCTACGGGCTGATCGAGGGGGAAGTGCGCCGGGTCAACCGCGACCTGGCGAAGATCAACCCGACCGCGGTCATCAGCAAGTTCGTGCTGCTCTACAAGGAGCTGGACGCCGACGACGACGAGCTGACGCGCACGAAGAAGGTGCGGCGCGGCTTCATCGGCGAGCGCTACAAGGACGTCATCGAGGCCATGTACGACGGCCGCGAGTCGGTCGCGATCGACGCGACGATCAAGTTCCAGGACGGCCGCACCGCGCGCATCAAGACCACGGTCGCGGTGCGCGAGGTGCCGAAGGAGGCGCGGGGGTACGGGGTGTGCGTCAATGACTGAGGGGATCTGGTTCTTCCTGCAGCTGCTCGTGCAGGGGCTGGCGGTCGGCAGCGTCTACAGCCTGATCGCGCTGGGCTTCGTGCTCATCTACAAGGCCTCGGGCGTCATCAACTTCGCCCAGGGCGAGCTGCTCATGCTCGGCGCCTACGCCTGCCTCGCCTTCCTCACCCAGGCCCAGCTCCCCTTCTGGGCCGCGCTGGGCCTGACGCTCGTGGCGATGGGCCTCGCGGCGCTCGTGCTCGAGCGGCTCGTGCTGCGCCCGCTCATCGGCGAGCCGGTGATCTCGATCATCATGGCGACCATCGGGCTGGCGGCGGTCTTCAAGGCGGCCACCGCCGCGGCCTGGGGCACGCAGCTGCGCAGCTTCCCGCCGATCTTCCCGGAGCAGCCGGTGAAGCTCGGGCAGGTCGTGATCTCGCAGGTCTACATCTGGACCTTCCTGACTGCCATGGCGCTGATGGTCGCCTTCGCGCTGTTCTTCAAGTTCACCCGCCTGGGCGTGGCGATGCGCGCCACCGCCAACTCGCACCAGGTGGCCCTCTCGATGGGCATCAGCGTCAAGGCGATCTTCGCGCTCTCCTGGTGCATCTCGGCGGTCGTCTCGGCGATCGGCGGGGTGCTCATCGGCAGCATCAACGGCGTGAACATCACCTTCTCGGATTTCGGCCTCAAGGTCTTCCCGGCCGTGATCCTCGGCGGGCTCGACAGCATCCCCGGGGCGGTCATCGGCGGGCTGGTGATCGGCATCCTCGAGAACCTCTCGGGCGGCTACCTCTCGCAGGTCTTCGGCGGCGGCGTCAAGGAAGTCGCCCCCTTCGTCTTCCTGGTGCTGATCCTCATGGTCAAGCCCTACGGTCTCTTCGGCACCGAAGAGATCGAGCGGGTGTAGGGGCGCGGCGATGGCGAACAAGTGCGGGCTCTTCCACCAGTCGTACCAGTCCGACATGGGCATCTTCCAGACGTGGTTCGCCCGCGTCTGGATGGCGCTGCTCTTCGCGTGGCTGCTCGTGTTCCCGTTCATCGCCAAGCCGATGGGCAAGGCGCTCGGGACGAACCTGCTCTACCTGGCGAACCTCATCGGCATCTACATCATCGGCGCGCAGGGGCTGAATATCCTCACCGGCTACACCGGGCAGATCTCGCTCGGCCACGGCGCGTTCATGGGCGTCGGCGCCTATGCCTCGGCGATCCTCACGATGAAGCTCGGCCTCTCCTTCTGGGTCGCGCTGCCGCTCTCCGGGCTGATCGCGGCCGCGGTCGGGATGTTCTTCGGCATCCCGTCGCTGCGCCTCAAGGGGCTCTACCTGGCGATCGCGACGATGGCCGCGCAGTTCATCATCCAGTACGTGATGCGCAATGCCACCTGGCTCACCGGCGGCTCGGACGGCATGAGCGTGCGCCCGCCGGTCTTCTTCGGGATGCCGCTGAACAACGACCGCCGCTACTACTTCCTGATCTACGCGCTGGTCATCCTGGCGACGCTCTTCACCAAGAACCTCACGCGCTCGCGCCCCGGGCGCGCCTTCGTCGCCATCCGCGACCGCTACCTCTCGGCGGAGGTCATGGGCGTCAACGTCTGGGGCTACCGGATCCTGTCGTTCGGCGTCAGCTCCTTCATGGTCGGCATCGCCGGCAGCCTCTGGGCCCACTACGTGCGGGTCATCTCCGACGAGCACTTCACGATGGGCCTCTCGGTCCACTACCTGGCGAGCATCATCATCGGCGGCCTGGGCTCGGTCACCGGCGCGATCTACGGCGCGATCTTCATGACGCTGCTGCCCGAGCTGCTGCGCATCCCCGAGCGCGCGCTCTCCGCGATCTGGGAGAACGCGATCACCGTCGTCAACTCCCTGCGCGAGGGGACCTTCGGCCTGCTCGTGGTGCTCTTCATCATCTTCGAGCCGGACGGCCTGGCGCACCGCTGGAACAAGATCAAGGCCTACTGGAAGCTCTGGCCCTTCTCCTATTAGCCCGGGTCAGCCAGGAGGCCCTGATTCGCCAGGGCGGCGTTGCGGGTCGGGCTGCTTGTGCGGCGGGCACCAGCCCGCCTCCGCGCGCGCTTCCCCGCTGCCTTGCCAGGACGAATCATGACGCTCCTGACCGACTCGGGCAGCAGGGTCCGCATCGCGTCACCACGAGAGGTCCGCGGGCGAGACCCGACGCTCGTTCGCCCGGACCTCGACGATCTCGCCGCTGGAGATCCGGATCACCCGCTCGGCCATCCCCGCGATCGCGGCGTTGTGCGTGATGACCACCGTCAGCGTGCCCAGCTCGCGGTTCACGCGCTCGAGCACCTCGAG
>DATDCY010000192.1 GCA_036524115.1 bacterium
CATCTCCGAGATTGGATTCCCTTGCTCAACTCGTGCAGATTGACGAAGAACCAGCGGTCATTCAGGAATCCCGCGGTCTCCCGCTTCGTCCGCTCGAACATCTCGTCGTAGAACCCCGGCTTGAGCGCCCGCCAGACCATCCCGCGCTCGTCCTTCATGCGCCCGGAAAGCTCCTCCCGGATCGGTTGCCAGATCACCATGACCGGCACGCCGTCGAAGTCGCGCTTGATGGAGCGCAGGCTGTGAACGAGCCGCGGTACGACGTTCTCGTCCACCACCTGCTGCGGACTGTCGGTCCGCTGGCCGCGCGCTGCCGTGTAGCTCGACCACGCCCGCTGCTTGAAGTGCTCCCAGCCCCAGGCCAGCTTCACGCCGAGGCCGATGCTCGTGCGGCGCATGGTGTTCGGCATCAGCCTCACCAGCCAGGCCAGGCCCGGCGGGTACTCGTCGCCCCGCATCGCCAGCGAGAACGCGTCGAGGTCGCCGAAACCGGCAAAGGCGTCGGTCCAGTCCGAGTGGTTGAGCGGCACCCAGAACTCGTTGCGGCCGACGTACGCGAGGATCAGGTCGGGCTCCAGCGCGTGGCCCCACTGGTTGAGCGCCAGGTAGTTCTGGTAGATCGTGCTGCCGCCCATCGCGAGGTTGATGACCCGGACGTGGACGCCGCGGCCGGCCAGCCGTTCGTTGAGCGCCCGCTCGGCCAGCGAGTAGAACATCCGCTCGTTGCGCGTCGCGCCCCAACCCTGCGCGCCGCTGCCGCCGATAAGGATGATCCGGAACTCGTCCGGCGCCTTCGGGGGCGGATCTTCCAGCGAGAAGTCAATGAAGAAGCCCTTGTCCCCCGTCCTGACGTCGAAATCGGCATCGGGCGTGTACAACTCCCACGGCATGGGCCCGCGGTGATGAAAGTTCGGCTGCACGTGAAAACCGTCGTAGGGGAACAACTCGAGGGAGCGGATCGTCAGCTCGGTCGAACTGACGTCGGCCCTCGTCGTCGACGCCGCGCGGCGGGCCACGACGCCGTCGATCAGCCTCAGGCCGCCGGCAAGGAGCAGGACGAGCGAGATGACCCAGGCCAGGAAAGCCAGCGCCTTCCTGGTGCGGCGCCCGGGAGCCATGTCGAACCGGCGCACGGCGCCTCCTACACCCTGACCTTGACGCTCATCTCCCGCCGCGCCTCGCGCTCCGTGTCCCGGCGCTTGATCGCCTCGCGCTTGTCGTGGAGCTTCCTGCCGCGCCCGACGCCGATCTCGACCTTCGCCAGCCCGTTCTTGAAGTAGATCTTCAGCGGCACGAGCGTCAGCCCCTTCTCCTTGACCTTGCCGGTGAGCTTGGCGATCTCGCGCCGGTGCAGCAGGATCTTGCGGCGGCGCTTCGGGTCGTGGTTGTTGAGGTTGCCGAAGGCGTAGGGCTGGATCTGGCAGTCGACGAGCCAGGCCTCGTTGCCGCTGATGGCGACGAACCCCTCCGCGATGCTCGCCTGCCCCGCGCGCAGGCTCTTGACCTCGGTGCCCGTGAGCGCAAGCCCGCCTTCGAGCGTCTCGAGGATCTCGTACTCGTGGCGCGCCCGCTTGTTGACGCAGACGATCTTTTCGCCAGGCGGGGCCGTCTTTCGGCCTGTGACTGCGGTGCAATCCTTGCCCGCGCGAGCTCCGACGAGTGCGGGGGGATACTCTCCCTGCGGCGGGCACCAGCCCGCCTCAGTCGCGGCTCGTCGCGCGCCTTGTCTCGGCTCGAAATACGGCTCCGCCTGCAACGTCCCTCATCCCTCTTGGCTGAAGAGGCGGCCGAGCAGCTCGTGGCCGCGCTCGACCGCGAGACCCGTCTTCGCGACCTCGGCCTCCGTGAAGCGTGCCGCGCCGGCCCCCGCCGCGCCGGGCCGCGGCCAGATCGCGAACGGCACCGGCTCGCCGACGTGCGAGCGGCGCGCGATCGGCGTGTAGTGGTCCGGCGCGACGAGCACCCGGTGGGGCCCGAGCCGCGCCAGCCCGGGCAGCGCCGTGCCGAGGAACTCGGCGTCGATGCGCTCGAGCGCACGGACCTTCTCTGCGGCCTCGCCCGCGTGGCCGGCCTCGTCGGGAGCCTCGATGTGCACGAAGACGACGTCGTGGCGCGCCAGCGCCGCCAGCGCGTGCTCGGCCTTGCCGCGGTAGTTCGTCTCCACGTAGCCCGTGGCGCCCGGCACCGTCACGCGCTCGAGCCCCATGAGCACGCCGATGCCGTTCACGAGGTCGACCGCAGAGATCACCGCCCCGCTCAGGCCGTGCCGCTGCGCGAACGGCGCGAGCGCCGGCCGCCGCCCGGCTCCCCAGAACCAGAAGTTGTCCGCCGCCGGCAACCCGCGGCCGCGCCGCTCGCGGTTGACCGGGTGCAGCAGCAGCCAGGGGTGCGCGAGCGCCATCAGGCCCAGCAGGTTCGGGCCGGCCGGCCCCTGCGGCAGGTGCGGCGCCAGCGGCTGGCCGGTGATGTCGTGCGGCGGCACGAGCTTCGCGTCGGTCGAACCCCCGCGCCACACCAGCAGGTGCCGGTACCCGACGCCGGGGAACAGCTCGAAGGCGGGCAGGAAACGCTCGGCGTAGAGGTCGCTCTCGCGGAAGTCCGCGACGATCCGCCGCCCCTCCTCGGTCGAGATGTGGCCGGCGCTGTAGTCGGCCATCACGGCGCCCTCGTCCTCGACCGCGGCGCCGCCCGTCGAAACGAGGTTGCAGCGCACGGCGACATCGGCGTCGGCGAGCGCGACGCCCATGCTCGCGGCCTCCAGCGGCGCCCGCCCGGTGTACACGGCCGCCGGGTCGTTGCCGAAGATGCTCATGCCGGCGACGTCGCTTCCCGGGTCCATCCCGTCGGGGACGGTGCGCACGCGCCCGCACTCCCCCTCGCGGGCGATGCGGTCGAGGTTCGGCGTCGCCGCGGCCTCCAGCGGCGTCCTCCCGCCGAGCGCCGGGACCGGCCAGTCCGCCGCCCCGTCGGGGATCAGCACCAGGTATTTCATTCGCCGCGCTCCACGCGGATGCAGAGCGGGGCGCCGCTCACCGTCGGCAGCCTGGCGACCTCGTCCAGCGCCGCCCGGATCGCAGCGCCGCGCGCTTCGTGGGTCATGAGCACGATCGGCACCGCGCGCCCCTTCTCGCGCTCCTTCTGGATGACGCTCGCAATGCTGATCTCGTGCCGCGCGAGGATTCCCGCCACGTTCGCGAGGACGCCCGGCCGATCGAGCGCCTGGATCCGCACGTAGCAGGGGCTGACGACCTCGTCCAGCGGGAGGACCGGGCGCGTGGGGGCCACGGCCACCGGCGGCGCCGCCGGGGCGCCCTTCCCCGCCCGGACGCGGCGCGCCAGTTCCATGACGTCGCCGACGACCGCGCTCGCGGTCGGCAGGCTCCCCGCGCCGAGCCCGTAGAAGAGCGACGGCCCGACCGCGTCGCCGCGCACGTAGATCGCGTTGAAGGCGCCGCCGACCGTCGCCAGCAGGAAGCGCGCGGGGACGAGCGTCGGGTGCACGCGCACCTCGATCGGCCCGCCGGCGTCCTTGGCGATCGCCAGCAGCTTGATGACGTAACCGAGTTCGCGCGCGTAGGCGATGTCCAGCTTCGTGACCTTCGTGATCCCCTCGGTGTGCACCTCGCCGGTGCGCACGCGCGTGCCGAACGCCAGCGAGGCGAGGATCGCCAGCTTGTGCGCCGCGTCGTGCCCCTCGACGTCGAGCGTCGGGTCGGCCTCCGCGAAGCCCAGCTCCTGCGCCTTCTTGAGGACCGAGCCGTACTCCATCCCCTCGTCGGTCATCCGCGAGAGGATGTAGTTCGTCGTCCCGTTGACGATCCCGTGGAGCGACTGGATGCGGTTGGCGGCCAGCCCCTCGCGCAGGGCGCGGATCACGGGGATGCCGCCGCCGACGCTCGCCTCGAACCCGATCGCGCCGCCGCCGGCAGCCGCAGCCCCGAAGACCTCCTCCCAGGAGTCGGCCAGCAGCGCCTTGTTCGCCGTGACGACGCACTTGCCGCGCCGCAGCGCCTCGAGGATGAAGCCCTTCGCCGGGGAGATGCCGCCGATGAGCTCGACCACGATCGGGACCGCCGGGTCCTCGACGACCGCGCGCGCGTCGGCCGTGAGCAGCCCCGGGGGAATGGCGACGCCGCGGTCGCTCGTCGTGTCCTTGTCGGCGATGCGCGCCAGCTCGAGCGGGAAACCGAGCCGCTCGCGGATGATGTCCGCGTTCTCCTGGAGCACGCGGACGACGCCCTTGCCCACCGTCCCGAAGCCGATCAGGCCGACCTTGACCGCATCCATGCCACGCCCTCGTCCCGTCCGGCCCGCGCGGGGACGGAGGGTTCGCTCAAGTGTTCAAGAATGAGACTCAACAGCGGGGGGATTATAGCATTCGCGCGCCCGAACCCGGCGCCGGATGGGACTGGGGGGGGTGCCCCGGACGCGCATCCGGCGCGGGATGGTTCCCCGCGCCGGAGACCGTCGATCGGGCCGGGCGCCCTAGCGGAGGGCGGTCCTGACCATCACCGCCACGCCGATGAACGGGAAGGCGATGATGTACGCCAGTCCGATGAAAGGAGCCGCGAAGAACAGAAGAACGTTCTTCGCCACGCTCTCACTGCCGTGCGCCGCCGCCTCTGCCGCTGCCACCGAACCGCTGTGCCGTCCGAGTCCCACCGCCTCAACCATCGTTGCCATGACCGCTCACCTCCTCGGTGTTTGTGTTCTTGCCCTTCTCTACAGCATCAATCGTGCCAGCGGTGGGCAGCGGCCCGGTTCATGGATAACAAACATGCAATATCAATGAGTTAGCACAAACATCAGTCCGACGACTGAATCGGACTGTTCTGATCAAAGAGGCGGAATGTACAAGGAATATGTTCTTACTGACAAGGTGCCTTGCGATACATTTCTTTTAATTTCAGATAGATAGGAAACAACGAGCATGTACAGATTATCTATTCATGGTACATCCGGAGTCTCGTCCTTCCCCTCGGCCTTCTCCTGGGCTGCGCAGCGGTCGAAGACCCGCTCGCGAAACAGGATGTAGCGCACCAGCTCCGCCATGTCGAAGACCAGGTGCGGCTCTGCCGGCTCCGCGCCGGGCGGGATCTTCTTCGCCGCCATGGCCTCCCGGAAGGCATCGAGCACCCGCCGGTCACGCCCGTCGGACGTGAACCGGCCCACGAACTCCTCTTCATCGAGCAACCCGAACGGGAAGTGCTGCACGAGGAACTGCCGCCGCCGGTCGTGGTAGAGCAGCGGCACCGGGACGATCGCGTCGAACTCGCACCCGGGGCAGTCGAAGCGGTTGATCTTCGCCTCGAAGAGCGCCTCGCGCGCCTCCGGGTCGGGCTCCGCGTCGATCGACTCCCAGAGCGTGATGGTCTCCGTCCGCCCGCAGCGCGGGCACGGGATCTCCTCGTCTCGCTTGATGGACATGAGCTCTCGCCCTCCCCGCCGCAATTCCGGCGGCGCGAGCATACCACCATCCCGCCCGGGCGGTTCAAGGCCCGGCGGCGGAAAGAGCTGGCTCCCTGCGCGCGCTGAAGCGCCCTCAGCCCGCGCTGTCGGCCGACGGCCCGTAGCAGAACGGCAGCGGCACGTCCCGCAGCCGCAGGTAGACGCCGAGCTGCGCGCGGTGGTGGATCAGGTGGCTGAGGACGAAGGAGCGCAGGACCGCACCCCGCGGCGCCGTGAAGAAGACCTGCGCGCCGCTCCTGAGCGACCACGCCAAGGCCAGGTCGGCTTCGGTCGCGCGCGCCAGCGCGGCGCGGCCCGCGGCGGCGTTGGCGTCGAAGCGCGCCAGCAGCTCGGCGGTGGTGGCGAAGGCGGGGGGCTGCGGCATCGTGGCCACGTCCACCTCGGTGGTCGTCAGCGTCATCGCCAGCCACCAGGGGAGGGCGGCGATGTGGACCGCCAGATCGCCCAACGGCATCGACTTCGCGTGCGGTCTCCAGCCCGCGTCGCGCTCGGGGATGCGCTCGAGAAACCTGCGGGTCGTCGCGATCTCCTGGTCGTACTCGGGGAGCATGGAATCCCTCACTGCCATGGTCACCTCCGTCGCCGTTCGCGGCGTCAATTGGAGCATACCAGTGACCGCCGCGGGCGGGCTCGGCTCCAGCTCTACGCCCTCTCGCGCTCGGGGCACGCGGGGGCACGTCAGGGCACGAGCGCGGACTCGTCCCACACCCTCACGTCGTCGAAGATGGTCCTGGTCCTCGAAGCCGCCAATCCTGCGCCCCCCCTCGCAACACTCGGCAGTACTCCCAAGAGGAAACGGTAGGCCGCTACGGCCCTAAGTCCGGCACCCTCATAAACGCGAACCCAGCCGCTGGGGTAGATCTTCACCGTGAGCAGTATGCTCCTGCCGATGGCATGGCTCCTCGCCACCCTCCTCTTGACGCCGCCGGCGACGCCACCCACGTTTCCGGTCTGACCGATCTGGACTTCCGTCCCGGTGATCCTCACCCAGCGATAGTGCTTGGGGTCCGTGTAGCCGAAGACCAGGCTGGCGTTCGGCCACGCCCCGGAGCCCGCCGAGGTGATCTTCACTCGTGCCTGCATCATCCCGGCGCCGATGGGCCTGGCCGACGGATCAAGGGGCGCAATCCTCGCGAGGTTGGTCAGCGTCAATGATCGCGCCGCGTAGACCCCGGCGCTCGCAAGCCAGCTTCCGGAAACCCTTCTCCAATCCGTGAATGCCGCCCCATCTGAGAAGTCATCGCGGAATATCGGCCCCGTGGGGTTGCCGACCGTGATCGTGATCGTCTCGGAATCGGTTGAAGACTCGTCCCTGACGGTGAAGGTCACCGGATAGCTGCCCGCCTGATCGTAGCCCGGGGTCCACGAGAACGCGCCGGTGTCCGGATCAAGAACCGCCCCCGAAGGCATGGCGGCCGCGCCGTATTCCAGGGTGCCCGAGTCCGGGTCATTCGCGGTGAGCGAGAACTGCAGCGCCTTTCCCTCGGTTGACGCCTTGTCGCCGACAGGGCCGAGGACCGGCGGCAGGTTTGCTGTCCTAAAGCTCCACCGGGCGCCCGCGTCGGCGTCCGTCGTGCCGCTGGCATTCCTGGCACGCACCTGCCAGGAGTAGGTCGTGTTCGTGTTCAGCCCGCTCACGCCGACACTGGTGCCGGCGTCGGCGCTTGTCCACCCCCCGGGGCAGATGTCGCCGCCGTCCGTGTCGCAACAGTATTCGTAGCTGGTCGCTCCGCTGCTCGCGCTCCAACTCAGCGTCAGGCTGGTCGCCTGGCCGGTGGACGCGTTGACCGGCGCGTTCTTGGGGAAGGCCCCTGGGGGATCGCTTACTGCTATCGTCACCGTCGCCACGCTCGAACTCACCGTCCCGTCGCTTGCCTGGTAGCTGAACGTGTCGCTCAGGGCTGCCGACCCGTCGTGCACATAGCTGAAAGAGCCGTCCGCGTTCAACGTCAGCGTCCCGTGCAGCGGGTCCGACACCTTCACCGCCGCCAGTGCATCGCCGTCCACGTCCGTGTCGTTGCCCAACACCCCCGGAGCGGGCTGGGTGAGCCAGCCCCCTCGCTGCACGACGTGGGCGTCCGCCGCTGCGATCGGCGCGTCATTCACCGGCAGAACGGCGATGGTGAAGGACCGGGAGGTCGTCGCCGCACCGTCGTCGACCGAGACGGTGATCGTCACGTGCCCGCTCGCGTCGGCCACGGGGGTGAAGGAGAGGCTCCCCGTGGCCGCCGGGCTCACATAGGTTACGTCCGGGCCCGGAATGACGTCCGGGTTCGAGGAAACCGCCGTCACGGAGAGGGTCTGGCTCTCTCCCGGCCCCGCGCTGATCCCGCCAAGGTTCACCACCTGTGCCGCCGAATCCTCGTCGATCGTCACATCCTCGACCGGGTCGAGCGTGGGCGGGTCGTCGACCGTCTTCACGCTGGTGGTCGCGGCGGCCGTGTTGTTCGCATCGCCGGGAGGCGGGTCGCCGGTGCTGGCGGCAACCGAGGAAGCAGTGACCAACACGGTGCCCTCGGCGAGATCGGCGCCGGCGGCCACGGTGATCCTGAAGACGGCGCCAGCGCCCGGAGCCAGGGAAGCGGCGGTGTTTGTCAGCGGGCGGCCGGAGCCGAGGTCAAAGGCCGGGCCCGCTGTCTGCGCTTGAGAGACAAACGCCGTGCCGTCGGGGAATGTCGTCGCCAGCACGACGTCGCGCGCGACGCTTGGTCCGTTGTTGGTCACCGTCAGGACGACGTCATACGTCCCGCCGGGTTCGACGGTATCAGGAGAGGTCGCGCTGACGGCCAGATCCGCGGCAGACGCCACGGTCTGCGTCCAGGACGCGACGTCGTCCTCCGGATGCAGGTCCGGTGTGGTCGAAGCGGCCTGGGCACCGAGCGTGAGCGCAGCCCCCGCTTCGACGGCCGGGTCGACATCGAGCAGCACCGTGAACTTGTGCTCCACGCCGAGGGTCGCGTAGGGGCGGGAGAACACGATCTGGCCGGTGCCCCCCACGGCGGGGGCGGAGATCGTCCAGCCCGGGCGGTCCGCCCGCGCGTCCGCGAACGTGCTGCCGGCCGGTACCGCGGTGGTCACGCTCACGTCCTGTGCGGTGTTTGGCCCCGCCGTGCTGAAGGTGATCCAGAACAACGCCTTCTTTCCTGCCGTCGCCGCTGTCGTGCCGGCCACGCGCAGCCGGAGATCGGAGTGCACGGCGGTGCGGAACACATCCAGGGCGCCATTGCCGTCGCCGTTCACGAGGTTGGTCGCGGCGCTCGTGAACACCACCTGCCGGCCATCGCCGCTGATGGCCGGATTCGTGGCGGCGCCGTCCCCCGCCTCGCCTGCCCTCCCCACGCTGACGAGATCGAGAGTCCCGAGGCGCAGATCCTTGAGGAAGACGTCACTGAAGATGTTCGTGTCGTTGCCTGCAAGGCCAGGGCCTCCGTTCGAGAAGACGACATATCTCCCGTCAGCGCTGATGGCAGGAGCCGCGCAGTCGAGGATCGCCCGCTCGCCATAGGTGCCGGTGCTCGCGATCCTCGTCGCCCCCGTCTGGAGGTCCTTGACGAAGATGTCCTGCCAGGTGTTCGTGTCACCGCTCACGAGGTTGTTCGCCGCGCTCTGGAAAGCAACGAAGCGACCGTCGTAGCTGAGGACCGGAAGGTCGGAGGAGCCGTTGGCCTGGGCACCCGCGCTGCTGGTGCTCGCCCGCACCGTGACGCCGGTCTCCCGGTTCTTCACGAAGATGTCGGCGGCCCCGGTGTCGCCGTCAACGAGGTTGCCGGCCGCACTCCGGAAGGCCACGGAGCGGCCGTCGCCGCTGACGGCGGGAAAATACGAGTCGCCGTTGGCCTCGGTGCCGCTCGAACCCGTGCTCTCCCTGGTGATCGCGCCGCTCAGCCGGTCCTTGATGAAGATGTCCGATTTCCCGTTGACGTCGCCCGGCACGAGATTGGAGGCGAGGCTCGAGAAGGTGACGATGCGGCCGTCATGACTGATGCCGCCGCAGGCGGAACCGCCGTTCGCCTCCACGCCGGAGCTGTCGGTGCTGACCCGCGTGGTGCTCCCCGCCAGCAGGTCCTTCACGAAGATGTCGGCGGTGGCGTTGGTGTCGCCCTCGACGAGGTTGCCGGCATAGCTCGAGAACAGGGCGTACCGGCCGTCGCCGCTGATGGCGCACCCGTTGGCGAGGCCGTCGGCCTGGACGCCGGCCGAGTCCGTGCTGACCCGCGTGGTGACCCCGGTCTGCATGTCGCGGACGAACACGTCCCAGGTCCCGTTGGAGTCCCCATCAACCAGGGTCGCGGCCCGGCTGGTGAAGAGCACGAAGCGCCCGTCTTCGCTCGCCGAGAGACCCGAGGACCGGCTGTCCCCCGGAACCGAGAACAGCATCACCACGGTGGCGTCCCGCGCGGAGGCGAGGGCGAGCGACCCCGTCACCGTGTCCTTCACGAAGACGTCCGCGACGCCGTTGGCGTCTCCAGCGACGAGTCCGGCGTCCTTGCTCCAAAAAGCGACGCGACGTCCATCGGCGCTGATCGCGGGGCTCCCCGAGTTGTCGGACGCGGCCACGCCGTCGGCGGCGGCGCTGAGAATCGTGATGCTCCCCGAAAGGAGGTCCTTGAGGTAGACGCGGTCGCGGGCGTAGAACGTCCCGTCGACCAGGTTGGTCGCAGCGCTCCTGAAGACGACATGCCGCCCGTCGGTGCTGGAGGCCTGGGCGGCGAGCTCGTTCGCGGCGACGCCGTCCGCGTTCGTGCTGGCGCAGACGACCGCACCGGTTTGCAGGTCCTTGACGAAGACATTCAGGCAGCCGCCCGCGAGGTTACTCGCATAGCTCCGGAACGTGACGTAGCGGCCGTCGGCACTCAGAAAAGGCTCCGCGGAGTCCCCATTGGCTTGGGCGCCATCCGGCGTGGTGCTCGCGCAGGTGACCAGCCCCGTCTGCAGGTCCTTGACGAAGAGGCCGCCATTCGCCCCTGCCGTCAGGTTCAACGCGCCGCTTTCGAAGGCGACGTACCTGCCGTCCGCGCTGATGGACGGGGAGCGCGACCAGTTGTTGCCGCGCACGCCGCTGCTGTTCGTGCTGGCGCAGACGGTCGTCCCGGTCTGCAGGTCCTTGACGTACACGTCTTCCAGACCGTCGACGTCACCCGGGACGAGGTCCGTGGCCGCGCTGGTGAAGGCCACGAAGCGGCCATCGGCGCTGATCACGGGTTCCCGAGAGTCGCCGTAGGCCTGGGCGCCCCCGCTGCCCGTGCTCACCCGGACGAGGGTCCCGACCTCCAGGTCCATACGGAAGATATCGGTTGTGCCGTTGGTGTCGCCATCGACCAGCGTCGAGGCGGCGCTCTTGAAGACCGCGTAGCGGCCGCCGGAGGCGAGAGCGCCCTCGTCGGAACAGCCGTCCCCCTCGGCCGCGGCGCTGCCGACGCTCACCCGCGCCGTGGTGCCGGACTGGAGGTCGCGGACGAAGACGTCGCAGGTGGCATTGGTGTCGCCGCTCACGAGATTGGACGCGACGCTCGTGAACGCCACGTACCGGCCGTCAGCGCTCAGGGCGGCCTTGCCGACCCCGTCGCTGGCGCCGCTTGCGGTGTTGCCCAGGAACGCCGGGTCGGTCACTCCCGAGACCAGTTCGACGGCGCGGAGCGGGCAGGGGAAGCTCCCCAGGGCGAGCAGGCCCGCGAAGCACAACACCGGGATGCCGACAGTGCTGGTGCGGCGACCGGCGACCCGCGGTGAGCTGCCCGCGATACGGGACATGAATGTGAATATTAGCGAAAGAATCCCGAGAATTCCAGGGGGATTCCGGATTCTGAACGCTGCCGCCGGCTCCATGCGCCAACGCCACGGCCAGGGATCCTTTGCCGCTAAGAGCGGATTGTCTCAGTGCAGGGGGCCGGCCCTCAACAAGCCGTGCGACGCATGCGGTGCACCATTTCGTCCAGCTTCTGCAGGAAGAGGGAGCGCTCGCGCTTCGCGAACGGCGCCGGGCCGCCCCCGGAGATCGTCCCGGCCTCGCGGAGGTCCGCCATCAGGTTGCGGGTCGCCAGCGCGTCGCCGACGGAGTCCTCCGTGTGCACCTTCCCACGCGGGTCGATCGCGCCCGCCCCGGCGGCGACGCAGCGCGCTGCCAGCGGGATGTCCGCGGTGACGACGATGTCCCCGGCGCGGGCGCGCGCGGCGATCCAGTCGTCCGCGGAGTCCAGCCGGCCGCCCGCGACGATTTCGAGCCGGACGGCGCCCCCGTCGGGCAAGCGCATCCGGGAGTTCGCGACGAGGACCACGGGGATGCCGTAGCGGGCGGCGACCCGGTAGACCTCCTCCTTGACGGGGCAGGCGTCGGCGTCGACATAGATCGTGCTCACGCGCGGTGTAGCTCCCGCGCCCGGTAGGAGCTGCGCACCAGCGGCGCCGCGGCGACCCGCGCGATGCCGGCGGCGCGGCCGGCGTCCGCGAGCGCCGCGAATTCCGTCGGCGCCAGATACCGCTCCACCGGCAGGCTCGTGGCGCGCGGCTGCAGGTACTGGCCGACGGTCAACACCTCGACGCCGGCGTCCGCGAGGTCGCGCATCACGGCGACGATCTCGGCGGGCTCTTCGCCGAGGCCGACCATGAGACCGGACTTCGTCGGGACGGCGACGGCGATCTCGCGCGAACGGCGCAGCAGCGCGAGCGAGCGCCCGTAGTCGGCGCCGGGGCGCACGCGCGGGTAGAGGCGCGGGACCGTCTCCACGTTGTGGGCGAGGACGTCCGGGGCTGCGGCGAGCACCGTCTCGAGCGCCCCCGGCGCGCCCGCGAAGTCGGGGACCAGGACCTCGACGCGCGCCCGGGGGACGGCCGAGCGGACCGCGCGGATCGTCGCCGCGAAGTACGCCGCGCCCCCATCCGCAAGGTCGTCGCGGGTCACCGAGGTCACGACCGCGTAGTCGAGCCCGAGCCGGGCGACGGCCGCGGACACCGCGGCGGGCTCGCCGGGGCCCGCCGGCGCGGGGGCCCCCGTGGCGACGGCGCAGAAGCCGCAGCGGCGGGTGCAGCGGTCGCCGAGGATGAGGAACGTCGCGGTGCCCGCGCCGAGGCACTCGCTGATGTTCGGGCAGCGCGCGGACTCGCAGACGGTCGCCAGGCCCAGCTCGCGCATCAGCCGCCGCACCGCGTGGCCGCCGGCCGGGTCGCGAGCCGTCGGCAGCACCCAGGCCGGCTTGCGCATGGGCGCATCGTGACCCGCCGGCGGCCGGCCTGTCAACGCCGCGGGGCGGTCTCTTGCGTCCGCCTCTCGTCGAGCTGCGTGCGGGCCTCGGCTCAGCGGCCGCACGGCACCGCCCCGCCGCCGCGGGCACGCAGGGCGAGACGAAAGTGAACAGGCGCCCCCGGGCCGCGGCCCGGCACCGTCACGGGGACCCGGGCGGCGGATGTTCGCCGCTGATTTTGCTTGACAAATCCGCCTCAGATCACTACCTTTCCTCTTCTTCATTCCGTGTCCCCGCGCGACGGGGACGCCGCGACGACCTCCCCGCCACGACAGAGGGGGATTCGCTGCGGCACGACGGGCGGGCTTGGAACAGCGGGCCGCGGGTGGCGGCCGGGGAACGGAGCAGATGAAAGAGCTGGAGAAGGTCAGGAACATCGGCATCAGCGCGCACATCGACTCGGGCAAGACGACGCTCACCGAGCGCATCCTCTTCTACACCAAGCGCATCCACGCCATCCACGACGTCAAGGGCAAGGACGGCGTCGGCGCGAAGATGGACTCGATGGAGCTCGAGCGCGAGCGCGGCATCACGATCCAGTCGGCCGCGACCAACTGCTCCTGGGGCGAGCACACGATCAACATCATCGACACCCCCGGGCACGTCGACTTCACCATCGAGGTCGAGCGCTCCCTGCGCGTGCTCGACGGCGCGATCCTCGTGCTCTGCTCCGTCGGCGGCGTGCAGTCGCAGAGCATCACCGTCGACCGCCAGATGACCCGCTACAAGGTCCCGCGCATCGCGTTCGTCAACAAGTGCGACCGCACCGGCGCCAACCCCGAGCGCGTCGTCGCCCAGCTGCGCGAGAAGCTCGGCCACAACGCCGTCCTGCTGCAGATCCCGATCGGCCTCGAGGCCGATCTCGAGGGGGTCGTCGACCTCGTCGAGATGAAGGCGCTGTACTTCGACGGCGAGAAGGGCGAGAGCATCCGCGTCGAGGAGATCCCGGCCCGGCTCGCCGCCGACGCCGCGAAGAAGCGCGAGGAGATGCTGGACGCCGTCTCGATGTTCTCGGACGAGCTGATGGAGGCGATGCTCGAGGGCGCGCCGACGCCGGCGCAGATCCGCGAGGCGGTGCGCCGCGGCACCCTCGCGCTCAAGCTCACCCCCGTGCTCGTCGGCTCGGCCTACAAGAACAAGGCGGTGCAGCCGCTGCTCGACGCGGTCGGCCACTACCTCCCGAGCCCGCTGGATGTCGAGAACGTCGCCCTGAACCTCGCCGAGGCCGAGAAGGAAGTGAAGCTCACGGCGGACCCCGCCGACCCGACGGTCGCGCTCGCCTTCAAGCTCGAGGACGGCCGCTATGGCCAGCTCACCTACATCCGCACCTACCAGGGCAGGCTCACCAAGGGCGACACCATCGTCAACTCGCGCACGGGCAAGAAGGTCAAGGTCGGCCGCCTCGTGCGCATGCACGCCGACGAGATGGAGGACATCGACTCGGCCACCTCCGGCGACATCGTCGCGCTCTTCGGCATCGACTGCGCCTCGGGCGACACCTTCACCGACCCGGCGGTCTCCTACTCGATGACCTCGATGTTCGTGCCGGCGCCGGTCATCTCGCTGGCCGTCGTGCCGAAGAACCACAAGGCGCAGGACAACATGAGCAAGGCGCTGAATCGCTTCTCCAAGGAGGACCCGACCTTCCGCGTCCACGCCGACCCGGAGACCAACGAGACGATCATCTCGGGCATGGGCGAGCTGCACCTCGAGGTCTACCTCGAGCGCATGCGCCGCGAGTACGGCGCCGAGGTCGAGGCCGGCAAGCCGCAGGTCGCCTACCGCGAGACGATCACGCGGCGCGCCGAGTTCAACTACACGCACAAGAAGCAGACCGGCGGCTCGGGCCAGTACGGCCGCGTCGCGGGCTTCATCGAGCCGCTCGAGGAGGGCGAGCAGAACTTCTCGAAGGCCCTCAATCGCTTCACCAAGGAGGACCCGACCTTCCGCGTCCGCCGCGACGAGGAGAGCGCCCAGACGATCATCTCCGGCATGGGCGAGCTGCACCTCGACATCTACCTCGAGCGCATCAAGCGCGAGTACCACTGCGAGGTCGAGGTCGGGAAGCCGCAGGTCGCCTACCGCGAGACGGTGAGGCGCCGCGCGGAGTTCAACTAC
>DATDCY010000193.1 GCA_036524115.1 bacterium
CCACATGCGTCCGCCCGTCACCGCCCCGTCCCCGCTCAAGCCCAGGCCGACTTGCTGATCGCATTCATGATCGGCAGGCTGCCGAGAAGGGTCCAGATGCAAGGCGCCCGACGATCCGGCGAGTGAGGCGGGCTGGTGCCCGCCGCAGGGAGGATTTCGCCCACTCGACGGGCTCGCGGGCGCAAGGTGCGCACCGCCGCAGATGGGCCCTTCTCGGCGGCCTGCCCAGGGCCACGGCCCGGGGGCGCCTGTGAACGGTCATAATGCGCCGGCCGCATGCTGTGTTCGCTGAGTGTGGCCGGCGCATTGACAGTCGAGCAGCTGATGAGTGCTCTCGCGGACTGAGGGGCGCAGGGCGAGACGGAAGTGAACAGGCGCCCCCGGGCCGTGGCCCGACACGGTTCATGCGAGAGGCGCAAGGCAGCCGGCCGCGCCCTTTCGTGCTAGAATCACCGCACATTTCATCTCAGATTCGGAGGCACTGATGATCCGCAGGGAATCCGACCGGTCGATCGCCTATTTCACCATGGAGATCGGCCTGCGCAACGACATCCCGACCTTCAGCGGCGGCCTCGGCGTGCTCGCCGGCGACACCATCAAGTCCGCGGCGGACCTGGCGCTGCCGGTCGTCGTCGCCACGCTGCTCTCCCGCAAGGGATACTTCCGCCAGGAGATCGACGCCGAGGGGCGCCAGCACGAGCACCCCGTCACCTGGGACCCCGCCGCCGTGATGAAGCTGCAGAGCCCGCGCGTGCGCATCCAGATCGAGGGGCGCCCCGTCGCCATCCAGGCCTGGCGCTACGACGTCGCGAGCCTGGGCACGCCCGGCGTCGTCGTCCCGGTCTACTTCCTCGACACGGACGTCGCCGGCAACGACCCGCGCGACCGCGAGATCACCGACGCGCTCTACAGCGGGGACGCGCGCCACCGCCTCAAGCAGGAGTCGGTCCTCGGGATCGGGGGCGTGCGCATGCTCGAGGCCCTGGGCTACACCCGCCTGCGCAAGTACCACATGAACGAGGGGCACGCGAGCCTGCTCACGCTCGAGCTGCTGCGCCGCTCGCGCCGCAGCATCGAGGAGGTCTGGGACGAGAGCCTCGTCTACAACCGCGACGAGGTGCGCCAGCGCTGCGTCTTCACGACGCACACGCCCGTGGACGCCGGCCACGACCGCTTCCCGTGGGAGCTGGTGCGCGAGGTGCTCGAGGAGATCGTCCCGCTGCGGATGCTGCGCGATCTCGGCGGCGAGGACGAGCTGAACATGACGCGCCTGGCGCTGAACCTCTCGAACTACGTCAACGGCGTCGCCAAGAAGCACGGCGCGGTCTCGCAGGGGATGTTCCCGGGGTACGAGATCCACGCGATCACCAACGGCGTGCATTCCTACACCTGGACGTGCGAGGAGTTCAAGGCGCTCTACAACCGCTACCTCCCCGGGTGGGCCAACGAGCCGGAGCTGTTCGTGCGCGTCGGCGCCATTCCCGACGACCAGCTCTGGGAGGCGCACCAGGAGGCCAAGCGCCGGCTGCTCGACATCGTCGCCGAGCGCAGCGGCCGGCGCCTCTCGCCGGACATCCTGACGATCGGCTTCGCGCGCCGCGCGACCGCCTACAAGCGCGCCGACCTGCTCTTCTCGGACCTCGAGCGGCTGCGGCGGATCGCGCGGGGGCGCCTGCAGGTGATCTACGGCGGCAAGGCGCATCCGCACGACGAGGCGGGCAAGCGGCTGATCGAGAGCATCCACCGCTTCGCGCGCGAGCTGGGCGAGGAGATCCCGGTGGTCTACGTCGAGAACTACGACATGGACCTGGCGCTGCGCATGGTCTCGGGCGTCGATGTCTGGCTGAACACGCCGCTGCGGCCGCGCGAGGCGTCGGGCACTTCCGGGATGAAGGCGGCGCACAACGGCGTGCTGAACTTCTCCGTTCTCGACGGCTGGTGGATCGAGGGGCACATCGAGTGCTTCACGGGCTGGTCGATAGGGCCGGAGCCGACGGAGATCAGCTGCCTCGTCGAGAACGACGGCTGCCAGGACGCGGACAGCCTCTACGAGAAGCTCGAGGACTACGTGATCCCGCTGTACTACCGCGAGCGCCACACGTGGGTGCGGATGATGCAGAACGCGATCGGCAAGAACGCGTACTTCTTCAACACGCACAGAATGATGCGCCGCTACGTCACGGAAGCCTACATCAGGTAGGGGAGGGCAATGCGATGGCAGCCATGGGGTTCATCGGGGCGGGGAACATGGGCGAGGCCCTCATCCGGGGGCTCATCGGCGGGCGGGTCGTCCGTCCGGCCGACCTCTGGGTGAGCGAGCCGGACGCGGCGCGCCGGGCGCGCCTGGTCAAGGGCTACCGCGTGCGCGCCGCCGCCGGCAACGCCGACCTCGCGCGCCGCTGCGGCGTGATCGTCCTGGCGGTCAAGCCGCAGCTGGTGCCGGCCGTGCTCGCGGAGATCGCGCCGTTCGTCGGCCGCGGCAAGCTCGTGGTCTCGATCGCGGCGGGCGTCACCCTGGCGACGCTCGAGAAGGCGCTCAAGGCGCGGCTGGTGCGGACGATGCCCAACACGCCGGCGCTCGTCGGCGAGGGCGCGACGGCCATCGCCTGGGGGCGCGGCGCTTCGGCCGCGGACAAGAAGCTCGTGCGGAAGCTCTTCGGGGCGGTCGGCACGACGGTCGAAGTCGGCGAGGGGCTGATGGACGCCGTGACCGGCCTCTCGGGCAGCGGCCCGGCCTTCGTCTTCACGGTGATCCAGGCGCTCGCCGACGGTGGGGTGCAGGCCGGGCTGCCGCGGGCGATCGCCCGCGAGCTGGCCGCGCAGACGGTGCTCGGTGCGGCCCAGATGGTTCTGGCGACCGGCCAGCACCCGCACCAGCTGCGCGACCAGGTCGCGTCGCCGGGCGGGACGACGATCCGCGGCATCGCGGAGCTGGAAGAGCGCGGCGTCCCCGGCGCGTTCATGGCGGCCGTGCGCGCGGCGGCGGCCCGCTCGAAGGAATTGTCGGGACAATAACGGGAAAGAAAGGGGACAGTCCCCATTTACGCTTCCTCGTAAATGGGGACTGTCCCCTTTTTCGGGGCGCGATGGGTGACCTGAGAATTTCGGCTGTCCCCGGCGGCATCCTCCTCGACGTGCACCTGCGCCCGCGCGCCTCGCGCGCCGGCGTCGGCGGCGTGCGCGACGGCGCCCTCGAGCTGCGCGTCTGCGCCCCGCCCGTCGAGGGCGAGGCCAACGCGGCGGCGCGCGAGCTGCTCGCCGATCTCCTCGGCGTCTCCCGCTCGCGGGTTGTCCTGCACGGCGGCGAGAAGTCCCGCCGCAAGGTCTTCCGAGTCGACGGCCTCGACCCGGCCGAGGCGTTGCGGCGGCTGGCGGCGGCGGGCGCCGATCTAGGGGGAGGCTGAGGCCCCGGTCCCGGCCAGGCGGCGCGACACCTCCTGCAGCAGCGCCCCGATCTCCCGGTCCGCCGGGTACCGCGCCGCCCCTTCGCGCAGCAGCGCCTCCGAGCGCCGCAGCTCCCCGCGCCCGGCGTAGATGCCGCCGAGCCTGGCGTACAGCCGCGGCACCGCGGGCAGGTCCCCGGGGCGCACGCGCAGCGCCTTCTCGTACTCGGCGAACGCGCGCTCGAACTCGCCCCGGTCCCAGTACCGGTTGCCCTGGTTGCTGTAGTCGATGAAGAAGCTGACCTCGTCCAGCGGCGGCACCGGCGCGTACACGAACCACCCGAGCGCCGCCGCGAGCGCGCCGAGCGCGGCCAGGGCGCCAGTGCGGCGCCGGCGCGCCCACTCGACCGCGCGCGCCAGCGCCAGGGCGCCCAGCAGCGACAGCGGCACGATCAGCGGCAGCCGGTAGCGGCCGTAGACCAGGATAGCGCTCGTCCCGGCCGTGAACAGGGCCGTGAAGGCGACCGGGAACGCCAGCGCCCGGCTCCCCGCCGCGAGCGCGAGGCCCGTCAGTCCCAGCGCGGAGACGAGGCCGAAGCCCCAGGGGAGCAGTCGCAGCGGCCGGTGGCGCTCCTCGTAGAACTCGAACGTCCGCGTGTCGGTGATCTCGGCCGCGCCGACCGTCCAGCGGAAGCGGCGCCAGAAGCGCCTCGCCGCCAGCGCGGGCTGCGCGGCGATGTCCCGGAGGCCCTCGCGGAGCCAGAACGCCGACACCTCCGACGGCCTGAGGCGGCGGCCCGTCCGGCGCTCGGCCTCCGCCGCGAAGCCGCGCTCCTCGCTCACCGCGTTGGAGACAGCGAACGGCGGCACCGTGTACGCGCCCGTGAGGTTGCCCTCGCCGTTGCCCATGTAGAACGTGTTCCCGCCAGTGGAGCACACGAGCAGGAAGCTGCGGTCCTGGAGCCAGTTGTGCGCGGTCGCGGGCGCCAGCGCGAGCGCGAACCCGAGGGTGAAGAACGCCGCCGAGCGCGCCGCCGGCCGTCCCGCCCCGCGGGCGTTGACGGCGAGGTGGGCCCAGACGGCCGGCGCGGCGACGAGCAGCAGCGTGTGCGCGAGCGAGGCGGCGCCTCCGGAGAGCCCCGCGAGCAGCCAGCGTCCCGGCGTCCCGCGCTCGCTGGCGCGTCCCACCTGGTGGAAAGTCAGCGCCGTCAGGAAGAGGACGAGGGAGGTCTTCTCCGCGAACAGCTCGTAGGAGACAGGCGCGGCGCAGAACCCGACCAGCGCCGCCGCCGCGACGGCGGCGCCCCGGCCGACCCACCGCCGCGCCGCCAGGAACACGAGGGCGACGGTCCCCACCCCCAGCAGGACGTTGAGGGACCGCGCGAGCGCGAGCCCGTCGCCGGCGATGCGGTAGAGAAGCGCCAGGACGTAGGCGTACAGCGGCGTCGTGAAGAACGAGGCGCCGCGCGCCCAGTGGCCCTGGGCGATCGCCGTCGCCCACGCGTGGTAGTAGGCCTCGTCCCCCTGGCGGAACTGCACGTAGGGGTCGCCGGAGCCGGCGACGAACGCGCCCAGCCGCACCGCCGCGGCCGCGACGACGACCGCCGCCGCCAGCGTCCCGGGGGAGGCCGTCGGCCAGGGGCGCGCGCTCGGCGGCGATGGCTCCATCACGCCGGCATCGATAGCGCATCGCGGCCGCGGACGCAAGCCTCGCGCGCGCCGCCGACGCCGCCGGGCGGGTCGCCGAAAAAGTCACTTGACAGGTCCGCGCCGTGCCCGTATACATACCTTCGAACCGACACCACGATCCAGCGGACACAACCCCCGAGGAACACCTGCATGAGGTAAACCCGCAAGACGGCGCGCCACACGGACGGCGCGAAAGGATCACCCCACCAAAGACACCGGCGCCTGGCGCCGAACAGCCAGAGAGATCACCCGTATTCGCACCACCGGCGCCCTGCCTCCCGCGCGGGACGCGGGGCATCCGAGGAGGAAACCATGAACATTGTGGAACTGAAGGAAAAATCGATCGCTCATCTCAACGAGATCGCCAAGCAGCTGAACGTCGAGGGCGCGGCCTCGCTCAAGAAGCAGCAGCTGATCTTCGAGATCCTCAAGGCGCAGATCGAGATCGACGGCAACGTCTACGGCGAGGGCGTGCTCGAGTGCCTGCCGGACGGCTTCGGCTTCCTGCGGGCGCCGGACTACAACTACCTGCCCGGCCCGGACGACATCTACGTCTCGCCGTCGCAGATCCGCCGCTTCAACCTGCGCACCGGGGACACGATCAGCGGCCAGATCCGCCCGCCGAAGGAGGGCGAGCGCTACTTCGCCCTGATCAAGGTCGAGACGGTCAACTTCGAGGACCCCGAGATCGCCAAGGACAAGATCCTCTTCGACAACCTCACGCCGCTGTACGCCCACGAGAAGCTCAAGCTCGAGTACAACCCCAAGGACTATTCGACGCGCATCATGGACCTGCTCTCGCCCATCGGGAAGGGCCAGCGCGGCCTGATCGTCGCGGCGCCGCGCACCGGCAAGACCATGCTCCTGCAGTCGATCGCGAAGGCGATCGTCACGAACCACCCCGAGGTCTGGCTGATCGTGCTGCTCATCGACGAGCGCCCCGAGGAGGTCACGGACATGCAGCGCTCGATCCCGCGCGCCGAGGTCATCTCCTCGACCTTCGACGAGCCGCCGACGCGCCACGTGCAGGTCGCCGAGATGGTCATCGAGAAGGCGCGCCGCCTCGTCGAGCACCGCCGCGACGTGGTGATCCTGCTCGACTCGATCACCCGCCTGGCGCGCGCCTACAACGCCGTGACGCCCGCCTCCGGCAAGGTGCTCTCCGGCGGCGTCGACGCCAACGCGCTGCAGAAGCCCAAGCGCTTCTTCGGGGCGGCGCGCAACATCGAGGAGGGCGGCTCGCTGACGATCGTCGCCACCTCGCTCATCGACACCGGCAGCCGCATGGACGACGTCATCTTCGAGGAGTTCAAGGGCACCGGCAACATGGAGATCCACCTCGACCGCCGGCTCGTCGACAAGCGCATCTTCCCCGCGATGGACATCAACAAGTCCGGCACCCGCAAGGAGGAGCTGCTGCTGCCCGAGGACACGCTCAACAAGATCTGGGTGCTGCGCAAGGTCCTCAACCCGCTGAACGTCGTCGACTCGATGGAGTTCCTCCTCGAGAAGTTCAAGGAGACCAAGACCAACGAGGACTTCCTCAAGGCGATGAACAAGTAGCCGCGGCGGGGCTTTCCCGCAGCGGCGCGCGGGGGTAGACTCGCGCCGTGCGCAAGATCAAGCTCGCGATCGTCCAGCCCGCCCTCGCCGAGGGCGAGTGCGCCGCCAACTGGCGCGCGGCGCGGGCGGCGCTCGAGCGCGCCGGCGCCACCGGCGCCGACCTCGTCGTCCTCCCCGAGATGTGGCTCACCGGGTACGCGTACCGGCGCCTGCCCGAGCTGGCGGAGCGCACGCCCGAGTCGCTCGGGCGCGTCGGCGCCCTGGCGAAGAAGTACGGCTACTTCGTCGTCGGCTCCTGGGCCGAGCGGGACGGGGCCGGCCGCCTCGCCAACACCGCCTGCATCGTCGGGCCGGACGGCAGGGTCTGCGCCCGCTACCGCAAGGTGCACCTGTTCGGGCCGATGAGGGAGGACCGGCACTTCGTCGCCGGGCGCGCCGCCTGCGTCGCGGAGCTGGAGATCGGCGTCGTCGGCCTCGCGCTCTGCTACGACCTGCGCTTCCCGGAGCAGGCGCGCAAGATGGCGCTGCGCGGCGCCGAGCTGCTGGTCTACCCGTCGCAGTGGCCCGAGGTGCGGCTCGGGCACTTCCACACGCTGCTGGCGGCGCGCGCGATCGAGAACCAGCTCTTCACGGTGGGGGTCAACCGCGCCGGCCGCAGCGTGTCCGTACAGTTCGGCGGCGGCTCCGCCGTCGTCGGGCCGCGCGGGGAGGTGCTGGCGCAGCTGGGGCCCGAGGAGGGCTTCGCGGAGGTCGAGATCGACCTCGACGAGATCGCGGCGACGCGCGAGCAGATCACGTACCTCGCCGACCGCGCGAGAGAGGTCGACGAGTTCCTGTACCGCTAGCCCTTCGCCAGCGTCTCCTTGGCCCGCGTGGCCGCCTCGAGGCCCTCGACGAGCGCGGACTCGAACGCCGGCAGCCCCTGGTTGTCCGAGTGCGCGAAGTGCAGCCGGCCCATGGAGCGCTTGACGATCTCCGACTTCTCCGTGTACCAGCCCGGCTTGCCGTGGCAGAGCGCGTGGCCCCAGCGCGTGAGGCGCACGTCGACGATCTTCTTGCGCGCCCCGGGGAGCAGCTTCTCGAGGCCGGCGATCGTCCCCTCCTTGAAGCTCGCGAACGAGCCGTCCTTCAGCGGCGACTCGTGGTCGTAGGCGGTCGGCCAGTAGACCGAGAGCACCTGCTGCTTCGTCGGCGCCCGCTTGCTCGCGCCCGTGCGGCTGACCCAGTCGGCGACGATGAAGTCCGTGAACGGCGCCGCGTTCGTCCAGGTGTCGTACGAGGCCTCCACGATCGGCTCCGAGCACAGCGCGTTGGCCACGACGTAGGTGCCGTAGGTCAGCTCGCGGATCGCCGCCTCCTGGTCCTTCGGGATGCCCTTGACGATGTGGCGCGCGAGGAACTTCGGGCAGGCCATGATCACCGTCTTCGCTTCGACCAGGTGCGCCTTGCCCTCGGCGTCGAGGTACGTCACGGCGACGTCGCGCTCGCGCGGCTCCACGAACACCGCCGTCGCGGGCTTGACGATGCGGCCGCGCCCCGCCTTCTCCACCGCATCGTGCAGCATCTCGGCAGCCAGGGCGTTGCCGCCGGGGAAGGTGTAGCGCGGCATGAACTCGCTCGCCCAGAAGTTCAGGCCGGCGTAGGCGGAGAGGTACTCGGAGGACGGGGCGCCAAGCGCCGAGCGGCTGTAGAGGTCGACGAAGATCTTCACCGCCGGGTGGAAGCCGCGCTCCTTGAGCAGCCAGTCGGCCCAGGTCATGCGGTCGAGCTTGCGCGCCTCGGCCGTGCCGTCGCCGATCGGCATGTTCGGGTAGTCGTCGCTCTCGAGCAGCTTCTCCATCTCCTTGCGCATCCGGGCGAAGTCCTTGCGCGCCGCGTCGGGGAAGGGCAGCTTGCCGGCGCCGCCGCCGAAGGTGTCGAGCACGTACTTGCCGTCGATGAGCGCGCTGTCGGATGGCTCCTCGATCTTCTTGAAGGGGAACTTCAGCTCCTCGTAGAAGGCGTCCAGCGGCGGCTCGGGCTCGACGAAGTAGGCCGCGCACTCCGAGTACCAGACGTCCTTCCAGCGCCCGCGCGCCGCGTGGCCGCCGGTGCTCTTGAGGTGCTCGAGCAGCACGAGGTCCGTGTCGCGCAGGCGGTACGCCGCGGCCAGCCCGGAGAGCCCGCCGCCGACGATGCAGACCTGCGCCGAGCGTCCCGAGGAGGGCGGGGGGACCGTGCCGCCGTCGCGGACCGTGTCGTGGCAGTACCCCGGCTCGGCGCCGCCCCAGGCCCCGGCGGGCGTGCCGAGATCCGGCGACGCGAATGCGATGCGGGGCAGCAGTCCGTTGAGGCCGAGGTACCCTGCGGTCCCGGCCGCGCCGATGAGGAACTCACGCCGCGTAAGCTTCGCCACCGTCCCCCTCCTTGCCCCGTGGGGCCTGCCTGGTCCGGGGACAGACCCTGCCGGGCCGGCGCGCCCATCCCGCGCGCATGCCTCGGGTCCGTCCCATCATTGTCCCATCCCATGCCCCCCGCGGGAGCGGGGCCGCTTCGGTTCCGCGCGCGGCGTCCTCAGGCGGCCGGCTGCCCCGGCAGCCGCTCCGCGAGCCACGCCGCCGCGGCGTCCAGCTTCGCCGCGTCGTGCGCCTTGAGCACGATCTCGACCCAGTGGCGGTGCGCGTCGCTCTTGGGGTACGAGCCGATGGCCACGCCCGGCGCCCGCTCCGCCAACTCCTCGAGCAGCGTCGCGATCTCCGACTCCCAGCGGTTCGTGAAGAGCGTGCGCCGCTGCGCCGGCGGCCGGCGGAAGCGGTCGGCCACCAGCGGGAACATGTCGTGGAGCATCTCGGGCACGCCCGGCAGGACGACGAACGGGCCGATCGTGAAGCCCGGGGCGCGGCCGATGCGGTTGGGGATCAGGCCGCACCCCTGCGGCAGCTCGGCGAGGCGGCGCTGGATGGGCGTGATCGCGCGGCCGATCTCCGCCTCGAGGTGCGCGACCACGTCCGCGCGCACTTCCAGCGGCACGCCTGCGGCGCGCGCCACCGCCTGCCGCGTCACGTCGTCGAGCGTCGTGCCGATGCCGCCGGTGACGAAGATCGGCGCGTAGCGCTCCGCCGTGCGGCGCAGGTGTTCGGCCAGCAGCACCTCGTCGTCGGGGAGCGTCAGCGCGATGCCGACCTCCACGCCGATGCGCGCCAGCTCCCGGGCCAGCCAGATGCCGTTGTGGTCCTCGACGTCGCCGGAGAGCACCTCGTTGCCGACGACGACGATGGCGGCCTGCGGCGTGTCCCGTTCCTGAGTCATGGGCGCATGGTAGGGGAGCGCGGGGCAGGAGTAAAGGGCGCGGCGCTATACTGCCTCATGCGCGAAGCGCTGGTCGGGTCGCTGGCGGCCGCCGGGCTGCTGCTCGGCGCGCGGAGTGCGATCGGTGCGGGGCCGGAGGCGGGCCGGACGTACGCCAACCCGGTCCTCGTCGACACGCACGCCATCCGGCGGGCGGGCCCCGCGCCGTACCACGGCACGCTCGGCATCGGCGATCCGGCGGTGATCCGCCACGACGGCCGGTACTACCTCTACCCGACCGGGGACAACGCCAGCTACGACGTCTACCTCTCGGACGACCTGGTGCACTGGACGAAGGGACCGAAGGTCTTCCGGAGCGGCGAGCGGGGCGTATGGGCGCCGGACGTCTTCTTCGACCAGCGCGACCGGACGTTCTACCTGTACTACACGGTCGACCGCAGGATCGGCGTGGCGGCCTCGGACCGCCCGGACGGGACGTTCGCCGACCGCGGGAGCCTCGTCGCCGCCGCGATCGACGCGCACCTGTTCCGGGACGACGACGGCGCCCTCTACCTCTACTACGCCCGCTACCCGGACTTCGCGATCTTCGTCCAGGCCATGCGCTCGCCGCTGGCGAAGAAGGACGAGCCGCCCGTGGAGCTGCTGGCGCCGACCGAGGCCTGGGAGCGGCGCGACGTGCCGGTGACCGAGGCCCCGTGGGTGCTCAAGCGCGCGGGGACCTATTACCTGCTCTACTCGGCGGGCAGCGCCGACTCCGAGCACTACGCGATCGGGTACGCGACGGCCAAGGACGCGCGCGGCCCCTTCACGAAGCACCGCGGCAACCCGATCGTCCGCGAGGGCGGCGGGATCTTCGGGCCCGGGCACGTCGCCGTCGTCGCGGACGGGGCCGGGGACCTCTGGCTGGTCTACCACCAGCAGAAGGACGCGACACGCGGGTGGAACCGGATCATCTGCATCGACCGGCTCCGGTTCGACGCGGACGGGACCCTGCGCGCGACGCCCACGCGGGGGACGCCGCTGCCGGCGCCTGCGGCCCTTGCGCGGACCGGCCGCGCGGCACCTTGACGTCCACGGCGTTGCGTGGCATATTCCCCCGCGCCTCCCGACCACGGGGAGGAGATTCGAATGCGGGAGTAACTCAGTGGTAGAGTGCAACCTTGCCAAGGTTGAAGTCGCGGGTTCAAATCCCGTCTCCCGCTCCAGCACCACCGCCACGTCCGCAGGCTGCCGGCGTTTGACTTCGCGGCGCCCCGACCCAAGATTCCCTTCGAGGCCGCAATCCGCACAGCCATTCGCGACGGGAGGGAAGGGTGCCCAGGCCGCGCCTGTTCAAGCCGCCGGCGCTGCAGTCCGGCTCGGAGCGGGAGCGGCACGCCACCTGGCTGGAACTCTTCTATGACCTGATCTTCGTGGGCGCGGTGGCCCAGCTCGCCGCGACCTTCTACGGCAGCTACGACTTCGGCGGGCTCGCCCGCTTCGCCTTCCTCAGCCTGCCCGTCTGGTGGGCCTGGGCCGGCCACACCTTCTACCTGACGCGCTTCGACACGGACGACGCCGGGCACCGGCTCCTGACCATGGCCCAGATGATCGCCGTGGCCGCCATGGCCAGCAATGTCGCCGGGGCCTTCGGTCCCAGCTCCGGCGCATTCGCCCTCTCGTACGCGGCGGTCCGCGCGGTGCTGGTGGCCCAGTATCTGCGGGCCGGCCACCACCTGCCGGAAGCCCGCCCGCTGACCAGGCGCTACTCGCGGGGGTTCGGCGCCGCGGCGCTCATCTGGGCGCTGTCGGTGCTGTTCCCGCCGCAGGCGCGCCCACTCGTCTGGGCGGCGGCCATCGCCGTCGACTTCCTCACGCCCATCACCGCGGGCACCATCCACTCGCGCTTTCCGCCGCACCAGATGCACCTGCCCGAGCGCTTCGGGCTCTTCACCATCATCGTGCTCGGCGAGGCGGTGGTCGGCGTGGTGTCCGGCGAGGGCACGGGCGGGCTCGCTCTGGTGCCGGCGCTGGCGGGGGTCATGGGGCTGGTCATCGCCTTCGCCCTCTGGTGGGGGTACTTCGAGGGCGTCGGAGGGGCCTCGATCCGGGTGGTGCGCACGTTCGAGCACGTGCCGCGCTACCAGCTCTGGCTCTACGCCCACCTGCCGCTGATCATGGGGATCACGGCGACCGCCGTGGGCGTCCGGCACGTGATCGGCCTGCCGCCGTTCCAGCCCCTGCCCGCCGCGGCGGGCTGGATCCTCTCCGGCGCGGTCGGCGCAAGCTGCCTCGCCCTCGCCGCCATCCTGCTCGCCTCCTATCCGGCCGGCCGGTACCGGGAGCTGCGCGGCCGCCTCGCGGCCTACCTGGTGATCGCGATCCTCGGCATCGGGACCGGATTCATCGGCGGGCGCGTTCCGGGCGTCGCGGTGCTCGCGATACTCATGGCGCTGAGCGTGGCGCAGATCGCCTTCTCGCTGCAGGGTCTTCCGGCGGCGGAGCAGTGAGGTGTCCGGGGACTGATCCGGCTGGAGGCGGCGATCGGAGTCGAACCGATGAATGGAGGATTTGCAGTCCTCTGCCTTACCACTTGGCTACGCCGCCGTAAGGCTCAATTCACGTCGCCAGACTCTATCCGCGCCGCGTGGGGCTGTCAAGTTTTGCGGGGATGGAGGGGCTTTCAGCCCGCGATCTCCTTCTCGAAGGCCTCCGTGCGGCGCGCCGCTTCGGCGTGCGGCGGGTCGTCCGCGAACAGGTCGAAGAGCCTCTCGCGCTGCGTCTCCAGGCGGGCGGCCGCGGCGCGCCGCAGCGCCTCCGCCTCCGGCCAGTTGCCCTCGCGCGCGGCTTCCCAGATCGCCCGCGCCTCCGGGAGCAGCTTCTTCATCAGCCACGTGCCGGCCGCCGCGCGCAGGGCCAGCGCGATGCGGTCGCGCCGCGCGATGAGGTGCTCGAATAGCCCGCCGCCGCCCGCGTCGGCCAGCGCGTCCCGCAGCGCCCGCGCGGTCATCTCGGCCTTGGTGCCGCAGGTGCGCAGCACGAGGGCCTCCCAGCGCCCGCCGCCGCGGCGCTCCTCCGCCAGTTCGCCCAGCTCGTGCGCGACCGCCGCCTCCAGCAGCACGCCCGCGAGCGCGCCGAGCAG
>DATDCY010000194.1 GCA_036524115.1 bacterium
GCCGCCGCCCGCCGCGGCCAGGCGGCGTCGGTCGTCTACCCGCAGGTGAACGCCACCGCCGGCGCATCCTGGACCGAGGCCGTCTCGGCGGCGACGGGCGACTCGCAGCGCGCGACGCTGACCAGCGTCCAGGGCACCGTCTCCCAGCTCATCGCGGATTTCGGCCGCACCTCCGCCGGCATCGACCGCGCCGGCGGCCTGGCCGACGCGGCCGCGGAGGCGGCGCGCTCCTCGCGCGTCGAGGTCGTGTTCGCAGCGAACGTCGCCTACTTCAACGTCCTGCGCGCAGAGGCCGCCCTCGGCGTGGCGCGCGAGACCGTGCGCCAGCGCGAGACGCTCCAGCGGCAGGCGCAGGCCTTCTTCGACACGGGGCTCAAGGCGCGCATCGACGTCGTCCGCGCCGAGGCGAACCTCTACCAGGCCCGCGCCGATGTCGCCGGCGCCGAGCACGACGTGCACACGTCGCGGCTGGTGCTGCTCAACGCCATCGGGATCGACGCGCCGGCGGATTTCGAGCTGGCCGGGGCGCCCGCCGTCGCCGAGGCCGCGGGCACGCTGGAGGACTGGCAGCGCGAGGCGGACGAGAGGCACCCGGACCTGGTGTCGCTGCGGCTGGAGGTGATCGCGGCGCGCTCGGCGGTGCTGGCGGCGCGGCGCGGCGACAACCCCACGGTCACGGCGAACGGCCGGCTCGGCTTCTCGGGCGAGGACGCCCCCACCGACCGCGGCTGGTCGATCGGCGCCCAGGTCGCGGTGCCGGTGTTCAACGGACTGCTGACGCGCCGGCAGACCGACGAGGCCAAGGCGCTCCTCGCCTCCACCGAGTTCGCGCTCGCCAACCGCCGCCGGGAGATCCGCCTCCTGGTGGAGCAGGCCGACCGGTCGCTGCGCGACGCGGCGGAGCAGCTCGCGGCGCGGGAGAAGGAGCGCGAGGCCTTCGCCGAGAACCTGCGGCTCGCGACCGGCCGCTACGAGGCGGGGGCCGGCGACATCATCGAGATGATCGACGCGCAGCTGCAGATGACGTCGGCGGAGACGAACGTGGTCCAGGCGCGGTTCGACCGCGCGGTGGGGCTCGCCGCCCTCTACCGCGCCCTCGGAAGGTTCCCCGCCGCGGACGGCTCATAGCGGGCCAGCTGCGGCGTTGGACTGCGTCCTGCGTCGCTGCGGCGTGCGGCACGGCACGCCTCACTCCTCGGACTTGTCCGCCTTGCATCTGACCCACTCTGAGCCGTCCGCGAATCTCGAGCTGGCCCACCTCCGCGACCCGGGCTACACCGTCTGGGCGTAGGAAGCCGGTCTTGACAGGGTTCGAGTCCGGGCGGTACTTTCCGGAAAGAAGCCAGCCATGAGCACACGCCGAACACCTCCCGCCGCAGAGCCGCCCGGCGGCGGGCACGAGGCCCTCGCCCCGTCCTACCCGCCGGATTCCGTGGGGCTCGTCGCGACGCGGCTGCTGACCCTCGGCGCGGACCGGCCCCTGCGCCTGGAATCGGGCGCCGTCCTCGCGCCGGTGACCGTCGCCTACGAGACCTACGGCGAGTTGAGCGCGGCGGGCGACAACGCGGTCCTCGTCTGCCACGCCCTCTCGGGGAGCGCGCACGCGGCCGGCTACCACGGCACCGGCGCGGACGAGAAGCCGGGATGGTGGGAGCTGATGGTCGGCCCCGGCAAGGCGATCGACACCACCCGCTGGTTCGTCATCTGCAGCAACTTCCTCGGCAGCTGCTACGGCACGACGGGCCCGACGAGCGTGGACCCGGCCACCGGGCGGCGCTGGGGGATCAACTTCCCGCTCTTCACGATCCGCGACATGGTCGAGCTGCAGCGGCTGCTGCTCGACGAACTGGGCATCGCGCGGCTGCTCGCCGTCGTCGGCGGCTCGATGGGCGGCATGCAGGCGCTCCAGTGGGCGATCAGCCATCCGGACCGCGTCGCCGGGGTCATACCGATCGCGACCGCCGGCGGGATGTCGGCGCAGGGGATCGCCTTCAACGAGGTCGGCCGGCGTGCCATCATGGGCGACCCGCTCTGGCGCGGCGGCGAGTACCCCGAGAGCGACCCGCCCGCGCACGGCCTGGCGCTCGCCCGCATGGTCGGCCACATCACGTACCTCTCCGAGGAAGCGATGCACCGCAAGTTCGGCCGGCGCCGCCTCGCGGATGAGCCGGGCTCCTCGTTCGGCCGCGAGTTCGAGGTCGAGGACTACCTGCGCGCCCAGGGCGACAAGTTCGTCCGGCGCTTCGACGCCAACACGTACCTCTACCTGACGCGGGCGATGGACTCCTTCGACCTCGTCGCCGACCACGGCTCGCTGCAGAACGCGTTCGCGGGCTGCACGTCCTCGTTCCTCGTGGTCTCGTTCCGCAGCGACTGGCTCTTTCCCCCGTCGCAGTCGCAGGCGATCGTGCAGGCGCTCAAACGCAGCGGGCACGACGTGGCGTACGCGAACCTCGAGAGCGACCAGGGGCACGACGCTTTCCTGCTGCCCGGCAACCGGCTCGGCGACCTGCTCCCCGGGTTCCTCGCCCGGCTGCACGAGCGGGGGCCGCGGTGACAGCGCCGCCCGGCGCGCCCGCCCTCGGGCCCGCGCGCCAGATAGACTGGGCGCTGACGCGCGGCCGCGACCGCGCGCTCGACGACGCGATCGCCGCGCTGGTGGCCCCCGGCGAGCGCGTGCTCGACCTGGGCTGCGGCACCGGGGACCTGCTGCTGCGCCTGCGCATGGAGAAGGGGATCCACGAGCGCGGCATCGAGCGGGACGGCGACGCGGTCGCCGAGGCGATCGCCCGCGGCCTCGCGGTCGTCGAGGGTGAGCTGGGGGAGTGGATCGGCGACCTCCCGGCCGGCTCCTACGATCTCGTGGTGCTCAACCAGGTCCTGCCGCTCATGGAGGACCCGGTCGCGGTGATCGAGGGCGCCCTGCGCGTGGGCCGGCGCGTGGCGGTGAGCTACCCGAACTTCGCGCACTGGCGCATCCGGCTGACGCTCGGGCTCTGCGGTCGGCTGCCGGTCAACCCGGCGCTCCCCTACGAGTGGTACAACACGCCGAACATCCGGCTGGTCACCGTCAACGACTTCCGGCGGCTGTGCGCACAGCGGCGCTGGCGGCTCGTGCGCGAGGCGTTCGTCGCGCCGGGGGCGGTCGGGACGGCGGCGCCGGTGCGCGCACTGCCGAACCTGCGCGCGTCGCTGGCGCTGGCGGTGCTCGAGCGCGGCGACTGACCGGCCGCTAGAACGAGCAGCGCAGCCCGCCCTCGAGCCAGCGCCCGGGGTTGGGGTGGACGATGTCGGGGTAGCTCGCCGCGTCGAGGATGTTGTGCGCGGTGAAGAACGCCTCGAGCGTGAGGCCGCCCCTGCTCAGGACCCGCTGGATGAGGTTGGCGTCCACGACAAGGCCGTCGTCGTCGGACATCCAGACGTCGGTCATGTCCCACCGCTGGTAGTGCGCCTTCGCGATGGCCCGGAAGCCCCGTCCCGCGTCGTAGTCGAGCGAGGCGTTCACGCCCCAGACGGTGCTCACGGGGGCGAGCTGGCTGTCGACGATGTCGTGCAGCTTCGTGTGTTGGACGTGGAAGCCGCCCTGCAGCACGACGCCGGCGAACCGGTTGGAGAGAAGCTCGAGCTCCCCGCCCAGCGTGTTGGCCCGACCGCCGTTCTCGGAGGTGAAGATCGGGCCCTCCACCGGGGTCGCCGAGACGAGTCTCTCGATGAGGATGGCGTCGACGTCGTGGTAGAAGATCGTGAGCTTCGTCCGCATCCTGCCTGCGACGTTAGCCTCGAGGCCGGCCTCGTACGACCAGATCTCCTCGCGCGCCAGGCCCGGATTGCCGACGTAGTGCAGCGCGGGGGCGCCGAAGTAGCGCACGACCGCCGGGTCGTGGAAGCCGCGCGAGACGATCGCCCGCAGGAGCAGGTCCTTGGAGGCCAGATAGGCCGCTCCGAGGCTCGGGCTCGCGAAGCCCCCGGCGAAGTTCGAGTGGTCGTACCGCAGGCCGGGGGTGACGGTGAGGCGCCCGGCCGCGATCGCGTCGTTGCCGTACAGCCCGTACTCGCGGATGTCGATCTCGAGGGCCTCGCCGAGGTCCTGCTCGAAGTCCCGCCGGACGCCGTCGGCGCCGACGACGAACGCGTGGCTGCCCGCGCGCCAGGAGAGGCTGCCGTCGAGCCCGTAGCGCTCGTCGAGGGTCGGGCCGGCGCGCAGCAGCGCGTCGTCGATCCGGGACTTCAGGTAGAAGTTGTCGTCCTGCCGCAGGGCCCAGGCGGAGAGGCTCAGTTCGGGACCGCCCGCGAACGACGTGCGGAGGGCGGCCTTCCCGTGGACCGTCCGCAGGTCGAAGCCGTCGTAGACCGGCGGGCCGAACGGGATCCGGGCGTTCACGCTGTCGCTGTCGTGGTAGTACAGCGACAAATCGAGCAGCGCCCCTCCGATGGCGTCCGTGCTCGCCTTCGCGAAGAGATCGCCGTGGCGGAACTCGCCGCCGTCCACGACGCCCTCCGAGCTCAGCGCGCCGCCGAAGAGGTACAGCCCGACGCGGCCGCTCCCGCCGCTCAGTTCCCCCCGCATGTCGCTCGTCGTCGCCTCCCCGTAGGAGGCATACGCGGTGCCGCGGAAGCCGTGCCCGGGCTCGGCGGACTTGGTGATGATGTTGATGACCCCGCCGAACGACGAACCCCAGGCCGAGGACGCCGGTCCCTTGACGATCTCGATCTTCTTGATCATCTGCACCGGCAGCCGCGAGAGAGGAAGGGAGCTGTTGACGGTGTCGAGCGGGACGCCGTCGAGCATGACCCGCACCCTGCTCGACCCCGAACCCTGGATCGATGGCGCCCCCCCCGCGCCGGGGCCCTTGAAGTCCGCCAGCTCGACCCCGGTCACGTTGTAGAGCGCCTCCGCAACGGTGTGGGCGTTCATCAACTCGATGTCGGATGCGGTCACGACCGTCACGTTCTCCGCGATGCTCGCGACGGACTTCAGGCTTCGCGTCGCGGAGAAGACCTCCAGTTCGTCCTCGCTGAAGTAGAGCGAGAGGAAGCCGCTCTCCTCGGCGGTGGCCGCGCGCGCGATGTCCGGGAGACAAAACAGTACCAGAACCAGCGAAACAGCGGTCAACCTGTGCAATACCACGGCGCATCCCCTCTCGTTCGCCCCATCGTTACCAGGCTCGTCCCGAGGGGAGCCGATACCGACATCAAGCTCATTATAATCAAATCATGAAGTCCAACCTGGTCGATAGGGTATGGCGGCAATGCGTCGCGCAGCCAGGGGATGAGCGAGGTCCTGCCTGACGAGCGCGCCGAGCGCGGCGTCGAAGAACGGACGCCGGCACGCCAGTGCGGCGGCGTCGTCGTCCGCCTGGCAGGACTCCCAGCGGCAGCCGCCGAAGCACAGCGGCAGGTAGGGGCAGGCCAGGCAGGTTTCGTTCCGCCAGCGGTCGCGGCCGTACGCCGCGCCGGGCGCGTCGCGGACGCCCGCGGCGACGTCGCCGACGCAAAAGCGCCTGTCACCGGCAAAGCAGGGGCACTTGTAGAGCGAGCCGTCGCAGTCCACCACCAGTTCGTGGGCGAGGTCCACCATGCAGACTCCGGGCCTGACCGCGTCGACCCGGTAGCCGCGCCGCAGGGCTTCCCCGCGCAGAAAGGCCGCGGCGGCGATGACCCACGGTTCGTTGGCGGAGCGGCAGCCGCCCTCGAAGCCTGGGGCGCGCCGCTCCCGGCTGATGGGGCTGAAGCTCACCGAGCCGATCCGCTCCGGCCCGAGCCCGACCGCGAGCAGGTCGTCCAGCAGGCCAGGACACGCCTCGTAGCCGTCGCGGCCGTAATTGGCGTTGATCCGCACGGTGAGCAGGTCCCACGCCTCCTGGAGATTTCCGAGGATGCGCCGGAAGCTGCCACCGCCCGCGCGCAGCGGTCGCTGCGCGTCGTGGATGTGCGCCGGGCCGTCGAGGGTGACCTGCGCCGCAAGCAGGCCCAGCGGCCGCAGACGCGCCGCGGTCTTCCGCGTCAGCAGCGTGCCGTTGGTGATGAGGGAGAACGTGAAGTCGCAACCGTGCGCCGCCGCCGCTTCCCTCAAGGCGCCGGCGAGTGAGACGATCGGCTCCAGCGCCAGGAGCGGCTCGCCGCCGTAGAAGGTGACCTTCAGGTTTAGCCCACGGTCGAAGGCCGCCGCGGTGGCAAAGTCGATGACCTGCGCCGAGACCGCCGGCGAAATGACGCCCGTTCCCTTCGCCGATCCCTGGTAGCAGTACGTGCAGCCGAGATTGCAGGAGTGCGCGGCGATGACGATCAGGTGCAGGGTGTCCGCCGCCGCCTCCAGTTCGCTGACGAAGGCCAGCATTTCGCGGTGCTCGGTCTCGCGGTCGGGGACGAGCAGGCCGAGGTCGGCGAGCTGGCGCTCCTCATCCGGTTCGAGCGCGCCCCGCTCGATGTCCTCGACAAGCCGCGCCGGCACGAGGACGGCGGCCGCGGTCTTCGTCGAAAAGAGAATGACCTTCCCCTCTGTGTCGGAGGGGAAGGTCAACGCGCAGGCGGAGCGCACAAAGGGCATCGGAGAACTGCGCACGCCAGCCCCGGCGGCAGCGCCGGCACGCCGCACGCGATCCAGCACGCGCTAGGCCGTCTTTGCCTTGCCGGTGCCGGAACAGCACGCCCCCAGGATCTGCTTCTTCTCGATCTTCTGCGCGAGGACGACGATCCGCTTCATGGGCAGCACCTCCTTTACCTTATCTGAATGCTCATACTGCGACGGGCTGCCCATGGTTACATCGCGTCAGAAGCGGCACCTCAGCCCGGCCTCCAGCCATCTCCCCGGGTTGGGGAACTTTTCGTTGAAGAACTGGTCGCCGTCGAAGATGTTGTTGGCGCTGCCGAAGACCTCGAGAAGCACCTCGCCGAGCGCGAACTCCTGCGAGACGTGCAGATCGACGACGGGATCGGCCTCCGGGTGGAACCGCTCCGGCGTCGTCCAGTGCGTGTTGTGCACGTTGACCAGTGCTCGCAGGCCCTTGGCCCCGACATAGCTGAGCGCGACACGGTACTTGTAGTCTGCATTCCAGGAGAAGTCGTCCTCACGGGTGAGGTTGTCGACGTCCAGCCAGGATGCGCCTCCTTCGAGGGCGAAGCCGTGGAAGACCGCCGTGCGCGCATCGACCTCGAGCCCCTTGCGGCGGACGTCGTCCTGATTCACGTACGTCCAATTCCCGGCGTCGTCGACTGTGATCGTGGTGAGCGCGTCCTTCACGTCATGGCGGAAGACCGTGACCTTGTACCAGAAGAAACCAGGCACGTCCCCCTCGACGCCGGCCTGGTAGGAGGTGACGTGCTCGACCTCGAGGTCCGGATTTCCAACGAACCCGAACGCCGGGCTCGTCACGCCGGCGGTGATGACCGGGGCCGTGAAGCCTCGCCCCACGTACCCCCGCAGCAGCAGGTGGTCGCCGACCGGGCAGACCGCGCCGAGGCTCGGGCTCCAGACCGGATCGGTCCTCTCCAGGTCGTCGTACCGCAGGCCGGCTGTGAGCGTCACCCTGCCGAGATCGAACGTGTCGTTGGCGAAGAGCGCCCACTGCTTCTCCGTGGCCTCCTCGGACAGCGCATCCATCTGGTTGCGGCCGCTGAGGAAACCGGCACCCAACACCACGTCGTGGCCGGCGAAGGCCCGGCGGTAGCGCAGGTCCGATCCCAGCATGCGGTCCTCGTTGAACCCGTGGAAGAACTCCGTTCCGTCGCTCATGGACTCGAAGATGACA
>DATDCY010000195.1 GCA_036524115.1 bacterium
GCCCGCCGGCAGCGCGCGCGCCGTCGGACGCGGGGAACAGCAGCGCGCCCAGCGTCAGCAGGAGCGACGCGGCGAGGAAGCTCGCCAGAAAGTTGGGGTTGTAGAACGTGCCGGCGGGGCGCGGGACCGCGGGGTCGCCGCGCTGGAGCAGCACGAGCAGCGACTGCGCGGCGGCCTGCAGGCGGACGGCCGTCAGCGCTGTCTCGAGCCCCGCGAAGCTGGGGTGAAAGCAGAGGAACCAGTAGAGGATCGCCAGGCACAGGACGAAGAGCGCCGCGCCCTCGGCCGCGTGGTAGTACGGGGCCGCGACCGTCGAGGAGAGCACCCAGAACAGCAGGCCCGCGAGCGCGAGGTCGATCGCCCCGAGCCGCAGCTCGCGGCGCGGCGCGCGGCCCCAGTCCGCGGCCCAGAGCAGCGCGATGGCGAGGATCCCGGCCTCGACGGCGAGCGTCGGCAGCCGCGGGGTGCCGCCCTGGACGAGCGGCGGGACCAGCAGCAGGGCCGCGAGGACCCGCCAGGGGACCAGACCGGGCGAGCGCTCGCCGCCCACGGTCAGAGGCTGTCGCCCTGTTGGCGGATCTCTTTGTCGCCGCTGGTGATGGACCAGACCGACCAGACGCCGTTGCCGTCGAGGTCGCCGTGCGCCTCGGCGGTGAACCCGTCCGCGGGGAAGTCGACGCCGCCGAGCGCGTAGCTGAAGTAGACCCTCCCGTCGGGGGCGAACCCGAGCATGGAGAAGCGCGTGTTGGCGACCCACGGGAAACGTGCCGGGGGGTCCCCGGTGCGATCCGGCGTCATGGCCTGGTTGCCGACGTACATGCTGTACTCGGCGTAGTGCGACGTCTCGGTCACGCGGATCGCTCCGAGGTTCGCCTTGGCCTCCGCGATCTTGGCGCGCTCGCGCATCCGCATGAAGTTCGGTATGGCAATGGCGGCGAGGATGCCGACGATCGCGACCACGATCATCAGCTCGACGAGCGTGAAACCCGCCGAGCGAAGGGGGGGAAAAACGACGGGGGCTCCCGATCTCACGGGAGCCCCCTGCATGGCGATTCGGACCGGACCGCTGGCGCCCTTAGAAGGTGCCGCCGGTCTTCGAAATCTCAGTGGAAATGTCGCTGACCCAGAAGTCGGAGATCTGGCCGTCGGCGTCGAGGTCGCCCAGGGCGTGGATGTCGAAGCCGTTGACCTGGAGCGGCCAGTCGATGCCGTCCATCTTGTAGGAGAAGAAGACGTTCCCCTCGGGGGCGAACCCGAGGATCGAGAAGCGCGACGTCGTTCCGGCCGGGGCCCAAGGCAGCTTGTTCGGGTTGCTGGTGCGGTCGGCGACCGGGACCGGTGCCTGGTTGCCGACGTAGACGTTCCACTCGGCGAAGTAGGCCACCTCGGTGCTGCGGATGGCGCCGAGGTTCGACTTGGCCTCCGAGGTCTTCGCCTTGAGGCGGAACTGGAGGAAGTTCGGGATCGCGATCGCGGCGAGGATGCCGATGATGGCGACGACGATCATCAGCTCGACGAGGGTGAAGCCCTTCCGGTTCCGGATTCTCTGCAACATTTTACTGCCCTCCCCATTTGGTTGTCATCCCGGGCTATCGCCCGCTTTGGCTCGAGGATCTGCATCAACTGTGCCATGCAAAAGGGAACGGACCCGAAGGCAACAACGAACAATGCACCACGATGATTTCATTGACAATTCTACTTTGCGCAAAAGATTCCTGCGCGGATGGCGTCGCCGTCGCCGAGCCCGAAACCGACAAAAGCCGTCGCTTGCGGTCGACGATTTTCGTCGATTCGCGGATTTCGTCACAGCTTGACGACCGTGCCGATGCCCTTCAAGGAAAGGATGAGGGTGTACTCGTACTGGTCCGGCCAGTGGACGTAGCTGAGGGAGACGTCCCAGCACTGCGAGGTGTACTTGACGCTGAGGCGGTTCTCCACGAACACCTCGTCGGTGAGGTTGTAGCGCGAGCGCGCCCCGAGATCGACCCGGCCGAGCGTCAACTCTCCCCCGACGTCGAGGAAGTCCTGCGCAGAATCGCGGGTCGTCCGCCACTCGCCATGCAGCCGCAGCGTGGGCGAGGGCGTCCAGCCCACTGACACGTCCTGGTAGCCGATCCCCTCGCCGTAGACATCCAGGTTGCCGCGCCAGGACAGCTCGACGCCGCCCCCGGTCGCGGTGCGAGCCTCCCACTCGATCGGCGAGAACGGCTGCGCGTCCGCCATCTCGCCCTCCTCGGGGAAGGAGTAGCTCTGCGAGAGCTTGATCCAGACCAGTTCCTTGGTCGACGACAGCGGCTGCGCGGCCGCCGCAGCGGCCGCCAGTGCCCCCGCCGGCGCGGCGCCCGCGGC
>DATDCY010000196.1 GCA_036524115.1 bacterium
TCCCGCGCGCCCGCGTCGAGCGCCTCGATGATCAGCGACTCCTGGCCGAGCGCGCTGCACATGATCACCCGCGCCCCCGGGTCGAGCGCCACGATCTGCTTGAGCGCCTCGATGCCGTTTCGCTCGGGCATCACGATGTCCATCGTCGTCAGGTCCGGCGCGAGCTGCCGGTACTTCTCCACCGCCTCGACGCCGTTGCCCGCCTCCCCCACGACGTCGAAGCCGCTCTCGACGAAGATGTTGCGCAGCATCGTGCGCATGAAGAGCGCGTCGTCCACGATGAGCACCCGAGCCGTCACAGGGCCTGCCCTCCTCACGCCTCGCCGGCCCGCGCGAGGCCGGGGAGCTGGTAGATGGTGTCGATGAGCACGTCGGCGTCCACCGCGTGCACGAGCCGCCCTTCCGCGTCCGCGGCGCGGCGCACGAACGCCGCCACCGGCGCCGCCGTCCCCTCGGGGAGCGCGGCCGCGACCAGCCGCCCGGAGACGCGCTCGATCCCCTCGATCCCCGCCACGACCAGGCCCACCGCCATCTCGGGCAGGCGCAGCAGCACCACCGCGCCGGGCTCATCGGCGCCGAGGCCGGCGAGGCGCGCGAAGCGCACGAGCGTGAAGATCGTCCCGCGGTGGTTGACGATGCCGGCCACCGTGTCGGGGACGAAGGGCACCGGCGTCACCTCCCCGGGGGGCAGGATCTCGCGCACGTACGTCACATCCAGGGCGAAGCGCTCCCCGCCGGCCAGGAAGAAGAGCAGGCGCGCCTGCTCCCCCGTCGCGGCGAGCATCGCCCCGCTCACCGCTGCATCAGGCCCGCGCCGCCACGGTGAAGCGGCTGGCGGTGTGGCGCAGGCCGCCGGCGAGCTGCGCCAGGTCGTGCGCGGAGCCGGCCATCTGCTCGAGCGAGGCGGTCAGCTCCTCGGTCGCGGCCGAGGCCTCCTCGGTCGCCGCGGCGTTGTCCTCGGCAATGCGCGAGATCTCCTCGGTCGCCTTGACCATCTCGTCGGCGCCGCGCGCCTGGTCGGCGGCCAGCTTCGAGATCTCGCCCACGCCCTGGGCGACGTCGACCGTGGCGTGGACGATGCGGTCGAGCGAGCCGCGCACGGTATCGATGACCTCGCGGCCCTGGCGCATCTCCAGCGTGCCGGCCTCCATCGTGGCGAGCACCCGCAGGCTCTCCTTGCCGATCTCCGCGACCAGCGCCGTGATCTCCTCGGCGGAGCGCCGCGTGGCCTCGGCCAGCTTGCGGATCTCGTCGGCGACGACCGAGAAGCCGCGGCCGTACTCGCCGGCGTGGGCGGCCTCGATCGCCGCGTTGAGCGCCAGCAGGTTCGTCTGCTGGGAGATGCCGGTGATGACCTCGACGATCTTGCCGATCTTCTGCGTGCGCTCGCCGAAGCCATGGACGAGGCCCGCGGAGCCCTCCATCTTCTCGAAGACCGTGCGCATCTTCTCGAGCGCCTCGGCGGCCGCCGCCCCGCCGCGCTGGGCGGTGTCGCCGGCGGCGGCGCTGGCCTCGGCCGCGAGCCGGGCGCGCTCGGCGATGCGCGCGATCGCCGCGGCCCCCTGGCGGATCTGCCCCGAGGCGCGCTCGACGACTTCGACCTGCAGCTCCGCCCCCTTGGCGATGTGCTCCGTCGCGGCCGCGATCTCCTCGCCGCTCGTGCTCATCTGCTGCGCCGTCGCCGAGAAGCCCGTCGCCGCGCCGTTGAGGCTGCCGGCGCTCTCCTGGATCTGCGCGACCACCATCCGCAGCTGCCCGACCATCGTGCGGAAGGCGCCGGCCAGCTCCTCGAGCTCGCGGTCGGCCGCCCGCGCGACCTCCTTCGTCAGATCCCCCGCGGCGATCTGGTGCGTGACGGCCGCCAGGTCCGCGATCCGCGCCGTCAGCCAGCGCGAGATGACCACGCCGAGGACCACGCCCACCGCGATGCCGACGATCGCCGAGAGCCAGAGGCGCAGGAACTCGTCGCGCACGACGTAGTAGAAGATGGCGTTCACGACGACCATCGCGAGGATCACCACCATGAAACTCAGGATGAGCTTGGCCCTCATGCCTCCCCCCCGGGTGCCGCCCCCGCGTGCGGGAGCCGGCGGTAGATGCGCTCGCGCGCGTCGACGACCTCGAAGGCCGCGCGGTCGGCGCCGACGAAGATCTCGGTCCTGCCGAGCACGAGGAAGCCCCCCGGGCGCAGCGCGCGGGCGAAGCGCTCGAAGACGGCCGCCTGGGCCGGCCGGTCCAGGTAGATCAGCAGATTGCGGCAGAGGATGCAGTCGTACTCGCCGACGGGTGCGCCCGTCAGCACGTCGCCGCGGTGGAAGCGGACCATGCGCCGCAGCTCCGGCGCGACGTGCAGCCGCCGCTCGCCGCTGAAGTAGCGCTCCCGCAGGTCCGCGCGGACCGCGCCGACCTGGCCGGGCGCGTACTCGCCGCGCTTGGCGTCCTCGAGGACGTGCGCGTCGACGTCGGTGGCCTCGATCCGCACGTCCCACTCGCCGAGCGCGGGGCCGAGGTGCTCGCGCACGAGGATCGCGAGGCTGTACGGCTCCTCGCCCCGCGAGCAGCCGACGCTCCAGAAGCGCGCGCGCCGGGGCGCCCCGTCGGCGAAGAGCCGCGGCAGCACCTGCGCCCGGATCGCCTCGTAGGTGGACGGGTTGCGGAAGAAGCCGCTGACGTGGATGGTCAGCGTCCCGAGCAGGCGGTCCATCTCGGCCGACTCGCGCCCGAGGAAGACGAGGTACTCGCCGAGGCTCCCGTGCCGGGTCACGCGCTGGCGGATCGCGACGCGCCGCTCGAGGAACGGGCCCTTGTACGGCGCGAGATCGAGGCCGGTGCGCTCGCGCACGAGGCGCCGGAGGCGGCGCATGCCGGCCTCGTCGGGCCGGTCCTCGACGTCGGCGGGCACCTGCGTGATCTGGACCACGCCGGGCATCATACGCAGGCCCCGGCGTGAATTCAATGCGACGTGACCGCGCGCACGGCTGTAGAATGGCTGCATGCGCGCGCGGACCCGGCCCCTGTCCGGCATCGGGGAGGACGCCCTCGTGCGCCTCTTCGCGGGGGCGCCGGGGCGGCTGCGCCGAGGCGCGGTGGTGATCGGGCCCGGCGACGACGCCGCCGCCGTGCGCCCCGCCCCGGGGACCACCCTCCTGCTGACCACCGACCTGCTCGCCGAGGGCGTCCACTTCCGCCGCGGCTGGGCGCCGCCGCCCGACCTCGGCTGGAAGCTGGCGGCCGTGAACGTCAGCGACATCGCCGCGATGGGGGGACGCCCGCTCTGGGCCCTGCTCTCCGTGGCACTGCCGCCCGGCCTCGACGCCGCGTTCGCGGCCGGCGTCGCGCGGGGTTTGCGCGCGGCCGCGCGCCGCTTCGGGTTCGCGCTCGTCGGCGGCGACACCTGCGCGTCGGACGCCGGCGTCTTCCTCTCGCTGACGCTCGCCGGCGCCGCCGGGCCGCGGCTGCTCACCCGCGCCGGGGCGCGCCCGGGGGATGCGCTGTTCGTCACCGGGCACCTTGGCGCGTCGGC
>DATDCY010000197.1 GCA_036524115.1 bacterium
CCGGGAGCGGGCGCTATTTCCCGCCGCGTTGATCGTGCGCCACCACGACGCTGGCCGGTGCGCTCGATCCCGTGCCGGCTTCGTCGGATGCCGACACCGTGAACTGGTAGAGCCTGCCGTCCTTGTCGTCGCCGCGCCGCGACACCTGCACCGGCGCGGTGAAGGCGAACGAGCCGTCGGCCCCGACGGCGACGTCCTTCGTCTCGCCAAGGATGCCGTACTCGTCCGTGAGCGTGTACCAGGCCCGCGCGAGGGTGCAGCCCTCAGGCACCGCGACGGTCCCCGAGAGGGCGATGTCCTCGAGCCGGCCATTGGGCGACGACAGCTCCGCGGGCGCGGCCGAGACCGAGACCGCCGGCGGCGCCGCGCACTTGCTGGTCACCGTCAGGACGAGCTGGACGGGCTGGGTCGCGGGCGCGAGCGGAATGCTCGACGACATCACGACCGGCTGGACGATCGCGGTGTAGGTCCCCGCGGCCGCCGACGCCGGCACCCGCACGGTGAGCGTCAGCAACAGGGCGGCGGTGCGGTTGGTGAACATCCCGGGCTGCGTCGTCAGCCACGACGCCGGGAGCGAGCCACCGACCGGCCGCAACTGCATGGCGATCGTGTACGGCATGAGAGGCGGGTTGTTCACGTTCCCGATGACTGTGGTGGAGCCGCTGTCTCCGGTGGCGAGCGTCATGGCGAGGTTCGCCGGGGAGAGACCCAGATTGGCCGCCAGCGCCTGCCCCGTCGTCAGGACCGCGATCACTGCGGCTGCGATGAGCACGCTCTTCTTCATGGCATTCACCCTTGCGACCCCTGGTATCGCCCATGGTCGCCAACTAAGTATTCGCCTTTCGTCTTCAGGGGACGCTGGCCGCGGTGGCGTTTCGCGTCCGCTGCTTCTTCGTTCCCACCATCTCTTTTTCTGGCCGGCTCTTCTCCTTGTCGTTCCACCCCCCATCAGGGGAGAGAGCGCGGTCATCTATGTGGAAACAATATATACATGTCACGAAAAAGATGTGACGTACGTCACATTTTGAGCGAGTCAGAGGGCGTGGGCCGCCGGGATGCCCGCTGCGTCCGGCGCCTATTCGGCTTGCCGAAAGACCATCCCTGGGAGGCGCAGGCCGAGTGCGGGACCTGGCGCCGGAGGGCACATCGGTGCGAGTCGTCGCGCGCCGGGACAGGCTTGATCGCGCAATGCTCAGTGATCCTAACATAATGAAAAGAATGATTAATGTGTATCAGTCGTCGATCGTCACAACGGCCGGTCCCCGTCTTGCATCGCTCAGTCCCGATGAGAGACGCCACGGAAACGCCGGCCGATGCTGGCGACGGCCGGCGCGCCCTCGGCGCCAGCGGCGAGGCGCTGGCCGCGCGGTATCTCGAGCGGCGCGGCTACCGGGTAATCGATCGCAACGTTCGCTGCGGCCGCGGGGAGATCGACCTGGTTGCCGTCGACCGGGCGACGATCGTCTTCGTCGAGGTCAAGAGCAACCGGAGTCCCCGCTTCGGCGCCCCCGAAGAGATGGTGACCGCGGCCAAGCAGCGGCAGTTGACCCGGCTCGCGCTCCAGTACCTCCAGCACCGGCGCTGGCTCGGGCGGCCGGCGCGGTTCGACGTGGTCGCCATCGCGTGGGATCCCGGGGGTGCCGCCGCCATCCGCCACTTCCGGGACGCCTTCCCGGCGGCGGGCTGGTGAGATGCTGGCGCGCGTCCGCTCCGCCGCGGTCCTCGGGGTGCAGGCGTTCCCGGTGCTCGTCGAGGCGGACCTGCAGAGCGGGCTGCCGACGTTCTCGACCGTCGGGCTCCCCGACGAGGCGGTGAGGGAGAGCCGCGACCGCGTCCGCGCCGCCATCGTGAATTCCGGGTTCGCGTTCCCCGCCGGGCGCGTCACGGTGAATCTTGCGCCGGCGAACCTGCGCAAAGAAGGCAGCGCCTTCGACCTCGCTATCGCGATTGGGCTACTCGCGGCCCAGGGGCTGGCGCGCGCGGAGGCATCGGCCGGCCTGCTGCTCCTCGGCGAACTCTCGCTCGACGGCGGGCTCAAGGCGGTGCGCGGCGTGCTCCCGGTGGCGCTTGCCGCGAGGGATGGCGGGGAGCGGGGCCTGGTCGTGCCGCCGGCCAACGCGGCGGAGGCAGCGCTCGTGCGCGGACTGGAGGTCCTGCCCGCCCGAAACCTCGCCGAGGTGGTGGCGCACCTCAACGGCGAGGCCGCGCTCGAGCGCGCCACGCCGCCCGCCGCGGCGGATCCGGGCCCGCTCGCCGAGGGCGGCCTCGAGGAGGTGCGCGGGCAGCAGTTCGCCCGCCGCGCCCTCGAGATCGCCGCGGCCGGCGGCCACAACATCCTGCTCGTCGGCCCGCCCGGATCGGGCAAGACGCTGCTCAGCCGCTGCCTGCCGGGCATCCTGCCGGCGCTGTCCTTCGAGGAGGCGCTCGAGACGACGCGGATCCACTCGGTGGCGGGGCTGGTCTCGCCGGCGCGGCCGCTCGTGCTGGCGCGTCCGTTCCGGGCGCCGCACCACTCCGTGAGCAACGCCGGGCTCGTCGGCGGTGGTTCGCACCCGCGGCCGGGGGAGGTGAGCCTCGCCCACAACGGCGTGCTCTTCCTCGACGAGTTGCCGGAGTTCTCGCGCAGCGTCCTCGAGAACCTGCGCCAGCCGCTCGAGTCGGGCGAGGTGACGATCGCGCGCGCCGCGCTCACGCTGACGTACCCGGCGCGGTTCATGCTCGCGGCGGCGATGAACCCCTGCCGCTGCGGCTTCCGCGGCGATCGCCTGCGCAGCTGTACCTGCACGCCGCGCGAGGTCGACGCCTACCGGGCCCGCATCTCCGGGCCCCTGCTGGACCGCATCGATCTGCACGTGGAGGTGCCGGCGCTCTCGTACGAGGAGATCGCGGCGGCGCCGGCGGGGGAGGGGACGGTGGCGGTGCGGTCGCGGGTCGAGTCGGCGCGCGCCCGCCAGCGCGAGCGCCTGCACGAGGCGGCGATGCACTGCAACGCCCAGATGGGCGCGCGCGAGGTGCGGCTGCACTGCCGCCACGACGAGAGCTGTGCGCGCCTGCTCGAGGGGGCGATGCGCGCGCTCGGCCTCTCCGCGCGCGGCTATGCCCGCGTGCTCAAGGTGGCGCGCACGATCGCCGATCTCGCCGCCGAGGAGCGGATCGGCGTCGCCCACGTCGCGGAGGCGATCCAGTACCGGGAGCGGGGGACGTCCCCGTGAACGACGCTTGCGCGAACGGGCGCGCCATGTATATAGTCAGACTAGTCAGGCCATGAGGAGGGTGTGCCATGAAGCGCAGCTGGCAATTGCAGGAGGCGAAGGCCCGCTTGAGCGAGCTCGTCAAGACTGCCGCGAAGGAGGGGCCGCAGGAGATCACCGTTCGCGGGGAGACCGCAGCCGTGCTGATCTCAGAGAAGGATTACCTGCGGCTCGCGAAGCCCAAGCCCGGGTTCGTCGCCTTCGTGCGGCAGTCCCCCTTCGCGGGGATCGATCTCAAGCTCGGGCGCGACCGCTCGCCGGATCGCACGGTGGACGTGTGAGCTACCTCGTCGACACCAACGTGGTCGCCGAATTGTCCCGGCACGCACCGAATCCGCGCGTGGTGGCCTGGTTCCGGGACGTTCCGGACACCGCGCTTCACTTGAGCGTATTGACGCTGGGCGAGTTGCGAAAGGGCGTCGAAGCCCTGACGGATGCCCGCAGGAAGGAGCGGCTGAGGGTCTGGCTGGAGAACGATCTTGCGGAATGGTTCGGAGAGCGGCTCCTGCCCGTCACGGCAGCGGTGGCGGATCGCTGGGGCCGGCTGCTCGCAGAGGCCGGCCGCCCGGTGCCGGCCGTCGACAGCCTTCTTGCCGCGACCGCGCTCCAGAACGGCCTGCGCATGGTGACGCGGAATTCGCAGGACTTTGTCTTTCGGGGGCTCGATGTCGTGAACCCTTGGGAGCACGGGCGGTAGGACGCCCGAAGCTGCACGCGGGTGGCAGTGCCGGTTGACGTGGTAGCCACCAGTAGCTACATTGGCCGCATGAAGGCCGTCGGCATCAAGACGCTCAAGAACCGCCTCAGCGAGTACGTCCGGCTTGCCGCCCGCGGCGAGGTCATCCTCGTGACGGACCGGGACCAGGTCGTGGCGGAGCTGCGCGCCCCGTCCGGCGGCAGGGCCGCGGCGGTCGACGACGCGCTGCTCGCGGAAGCCCTGCGCAAGGGGCTGCTGAGGCCGCCTCTGCTTGCCGGAGCGGGACCGCCGCCGCGACACCCGCGCATGACGCTGGCGAAGCTGCTTGCCGGACTCGACCGCGACCGCTCGGACCGATGATCTATCTCGATACCTCCGTGATCCTCGCGCAGCTTCTCGCTGAGGACCGCGTTCCCGCCCCAGGCCTCTGGGAGGAGGCGCTCGTCTCGAGCCGGCTGCTCGAATACGAGACCTGGAATCGCCTGAACGCGCTCGGAATGTCCGCCACGCACGGCGAGGACGCGCGCCTTCTGATCGGGCGGATCGCCCTCCTCGAGCTGGCGCCGCCGGTGCTGGCACGCGCGCTCGAGCCCTTCCCGACGCCGGTGCGGACGCTGGACGCCCTGCACCTGGCTTCCCTCCATTTTCTCGAGGAGCAGGGCCAGCGCGTGGCGCTCGCGACGTACGATGCCCGGCTGCGCGCCGCCGCGGAGGCGGCCGGATTCGCGGTCACCGCACCGTAGGGCGCGGACCGCTCGTTGTCGTTCGGGGTGCCGCGCCCTATATTGGGACCAGCCTCGAGAGCCCCGGTCTGCACCCGTCCTGCTTCACGGTCGACGCCGTCGCCGGCAGGGCACGGGCCGCGGGGTGATCCCATGACAGGAGGGACGACGATGAGAATCTTCGCAGCAACGCTGCTGGCCCTCGTGCTGGCGGCGCCGGGAACGACCTCGGCGCAGATGATGACGGAAGGAATGGGCGGCGGGATGCGGCCAGCGGGGCCGGTCCAGCCGGGGATGCGGGAGATGCCCGCGGGCATGATGGGACCGGGGATGATGCCCGGCATGATGGGCGGGGCCAGGGAGCCGATGGGCGGCGCCATGATGTCGGCCGGGATGATGGGCCCCGACATGATGGGGTCCGCGATGTCGCCGGGAATGGACTGGGCGATGCCGGGCAAGACGCGCGGCTGCATGATGATGGCCGAAGGCATGATGATGGGGCAGGGCGATCTCGCGGGGATGCGCAAGGCGCTCGCGCTCTCCGACGAGCAGGCGGAGAAGCTCAGGGTCGTGCTGGCCCCCTTCCGGCGGGAGGTGATCCTCTCGCTGGCGTCGCTGAAGGTCGCCGAGCTGGAGCTCGCGGACCTCGTCGCGGGCGACAAGGTGGACTTCGACAGGGTCGAGTCCAAGCTCAAGGAGACCGAGGCGCTGCGCACGAAGATCCGGCTCGTCCACTTCCAGGCGGCGTACGCGCTGCGGGGCGTCCTCAGCAGGGAGCAGCTGGAGAAGCTCCAGGGGATGGGCGAGTGCGGCCAGCTCGTGCAGCCGGCAGCTCCCGCCGCCCCGGCCCCGCCCCCGCAGCAACCGGGCGGCGGCGCGGGCGGCGGCACGGAGCACGAGCAGCACCACTAGCGTTCGCGCGGGGTGCGCGACCCGGTTCCGGCTGTCGCTGAGGACCCCACGGCGATGACGTCAACGTCCGGCGGTGTGGTGGAGACGGGGCTGTACACCTGCCCCATGCATCCCGAGGTCGTCCAGGTCGGGCCGGGGACGTGTCCGAAGTGCGGCATGGCCCTCGAGCCGCGCACCGCTTCGGCGGCGGGCGCCGGGGAGAACCCGGAGTACGCGGACATGCGCCGGCGCTTCGTCGTCGCGGCCGCGCTCACGGCGCCGCTCGTCGTGGTCGCGATGCGCGACGTCCTCCCCGGCGGACGCGCGCTCAACGCGGCCGTGGGAACCGGCGTCCTGATGTGGGCGGAGCTGGCGCTCGCGACGCCGGTGGTCCTCTGGGCGGGCTGGCCGTTCTTCGTCCGCGGCGTGCGCTCCGTCGTCAACCGCAGCCTGAACATGTTCACGCTGATCGCCCTCGGCGTCTCCGTCGCCTACGTCTACAGCGTGGTGGCGCTCGTGATGCCGGGGCTCTTCCCGGCGGCGATGCGCACCGCCGACGGCATGGTCCCCGGCTACTTCGAGGCGGCCGCGGTGATCGTCACGCTCATCCTGCTCGGCCAGGTCCTGGAGCTGCGGGCGCGCAGCCGCACGGGGGCCGCTATCAAGGCGCTGCTCGGGCTCGCGCCGAAGACGGCGCGGCGGCTGCGCGACGACGGGGCCGAGGAGGACGTGCCCCTCGAGCACGTGCAGGTCGGCGACCGGCTGCGCATCCGGCCCGGCGAGAAGGTGCCCGTCGACGGCGTCGTCCTCGAGGGCGCCGGCGCCGTGGACGAGTCGATGATCTCCGGCGAGCCGATCCCGGTGGAGAAGCGCGCGGGCGACCGTGTCGTCGGCGCGACGGTCAACGGCACGGGCTCGCTCGTCATGCGGGCCGAGAAGGTCGGCGCCGACACCCTCCTGGCGCGGATCGTCCAGATGGTGGCCGAGGCCCAGCGCAGCCGTGCGCCGATCCAGAAGCTCGCCGACGTGGTCTCGGGCTGGTTCGTGCCGATCGTGATCGCCGTCGCGCTCGGCTCCTTCGCCATCTGGTACCTGATCGGCCCCGAGCCGCGCCTCGCCTACGCGCTGGTCACGGCGGTCTCGGTGCTGATCATCGCCTGTCCGTGCGCGCTGGGGCTGGCGACGCCGATGTCGATCATGGTCGCCACCGGCAGGGGCGCGACGAGCGGCGTGCTCTTCCGGGACGCGGCGGCCATCGAGACGCTGCGCAAGGCCGACACCCTCCTCGTGGACAAGACCGGCACGCTCACGGAGGGGCGGCCGCGCGTCACCGGCGTGGTCGCGGCGCCCGGCACCGACGACACCGCGATCCTGCGCTTCGCGGCGAGCGTGGAGAAGGGCAGCGAGCATCCCCTGGCGGCCGCCATCGTCGCGGCCGCGGGCGCGCGCGGGGCGGTGACGGGGGCCGTCGCCGACTTCGCATCGCACACCGGCAAGGGGGTCTCCGGCACGGTCGACGGGCACGCCGTGCTGCTGGGCACCAGGACGCTGCTCGAGGAACGCGGCGTCGACCTCGGCGGGCTGGCAGGGCGCGCGGACGCCTTCAGGGCCGAGGGGCAGACGGTGATGTTCGTGGCCGTCGACGGCGCCGCCAGCGGGCTGCTGGCCGTGTCCGACCCGATCAAGGAGACCACCCCCGAGGCGATCCGGCAGCTCCACGAGGAGGGGTTGCGGATCGTGATGCTCACGGGCGACAACCGCATGACCGCGGCGGCCGTCGCGCGGCAGCTCGATCTCGACGACGTCGTGGCCGAGATGCTGCCGGAGGCGAAGGCGGCGGTCGTGAAGCAGTTGCAGGACGCGGGGTACGTCGTCGCCATGGCCGGGGACGGCATCAACGATGCGCCCGCGCTGGCGCAGGCGCAGATCGGCATCGCGATGGGCACGGGCACCGACGTGGCGATGGAGAGCGCGGGCGTGACGCTGGTCAAGGGCGACCTGCTCGGCATCGTCCGCGCGCGGCGGCTGAGCCGGGCGACGCTGGCCAACATCAAGCAGAACCTGTTCTTCGCCTTCGTCTACAACGTGCTGGGCGTGCCGGTGGCCGCCGGCGCGCTCTACCCGTTCTTCGGCTTGTTGCTGAGCCCCGCCATCGCGGCCGCCGCGATGAGCTTCAGCTCCGTCTCGGTGGTGGCCAACGCCCTGCGGCTGCGCCGGGCGCGCATCTAGGCCCGGCACTCGGCGGCGCCCCGGAGGTCAGTACGGCACGTTGCCGTCCGGGGTCGCCGGCGGAGGGTAGGCCTCGGCGGGGGGGCCGTGCAGCGCCGCCTTCAGATCCTCCTGCGTCAGGGAGTAGACGAGCAGGCTGTGATTGATCTCTTCCCCCGGCTCCCGCTGTCGCAGGTACGCGCACACACGCGCGAACCGCAGCCCCTCGAAGTCGGCGACGGCCTTGACCCAGTTCTCCACGCCGCGCTCGTCCACCAGGCGCCGGCGGCCCGCCTCATCGGACGCGAAGAATGCCTTCACCTCCCGCTGCAGCCGCTGGTAGTGCTCCTCGTAGTCCGTGCGCCAGGGCCCGGGCGCGACAACGTTGTACACGGACTCCATCATGGATGCGCTGATCACGTAGAGGCCGGGCGTGAGTTCCGGCTCGAACTGCTGACGCAGTCCCGGCTCCAGGAAGCCCACGTCGAAGAAGCACGGGAGCATCCGCGCGCGGATGCCGTACGCGCTCGGGGGCGAGGAACCGAAATAGGAGAAATAGACCGTGGGCGGCGGTCCTGGGCCGGCATCCAGGGCGTCGAGCCGGGTCTTGAGAGCCGGCAGTTCCTGCCCCCAGTCGAAGGAACTGTCGACGAGGTGACGGTAGCCGCGCCTCGATCCGCCGCCCACGACGTTGAAATATGCCAGGTAGTTCGGGTAGGCCGCCGCCGTCTCCGCGACGAGCCAGAGCAGGCTGAGGGCCACGAGCAATGCGGGGACGCTCCGCCAGCGGGAGCGGCGTGCCGGGCTCCGCAGCCAATGCCCGGCGGCGCCCGTCAGGATGCACAGCGCCGGGAATATCGGCAGAATGTGGCGGATGCCGATGTCGATGCGGCTGACGATCGCCGCGTAGCCGTACCCGAGGAAGATGACCCACAAGGGCATCGCCTTGTACCACGTGTTCATGGGCCGCTCAGGCTCCGGCGTCGCATCGTCCTGGGCGCCGGCGCGCCGGCGCAGGCCCACCGCGAAGGCCGCGATGGCGGCGCCGGATAGCAGGAACGCCGGCACCGGCGTCTTGTAGAGCAGGGCGTACGGAAAGAACGAGGCGAAGCCGAAATACCCGAAGCGCCCGTTGAGGAAGGTGTTGAACTTCTCGACGGTGCCCATCGTGTCAAGGAGGCCGAAGAGGAGACCCTCGGGGAGCAGCCGCCACTGGTGGAACAGTTCGACGAGCGGCGCGTAGCTTCCGGCCCGCGGCAGCCAGTCCGAGAACTGGATGACCGCCGGGTCCGGCACGCCGCCGGCGAGGCGGCGGTGCATCTCGAAGCGGAAGCCGAACATTGCCCAGACCAGAAGCCAGGACACCGCCGCATGCGCCGCGGCGACCAGTGCCGCGCTGGCGATCATGGCACCGCGCGTCGTGATGTCCATCCGTCGGGCGCCCCACCGGACCTCCCACGGCCGGGCGGCCGCGACGCGCACCGCCACGAGCGCAAGAGCCATGGGCAGCAGCAGCAGCGTCGAGAATTTGACCGTGAGCGCCCAGCCCCAGATCAGGCCGGTGCCGGCGAGGCGCAGCGGCGAGAGCCGGTGCAGCAGCCGCCAGTGCGTCCAGATCGCGGCAGTGAACGCCAGCGCCGCCGCCAGGTCGAGCGTCGCCGCGCTGCCGTGCGCGAGCACCGTCGGGTTGAAGGCATAGACCGCCAGCGCCACGAGACCGCCGGCCGCGCCGAAGAGCTCCCGCGCCCAGGCAAACACGAGCGCGCCCAGCACGGCGCTGAGGAGCGAGGTCATCAGGCGCGTCGCGTGCAGGATGCGCTGGGGATCGTTCCCCAGCTCGAACATCAGGGCCCGGCCGTATTTCCAGTTCGCGGCGCGCTCCCAGACCTCGCCGGCCGCCGCCGGCAGTCGATAGTCGCCGAGAACAATCGGCAGCGTCATCCAGCGGTACTGGCCGATGCCGCACGCGGCCATGCGGTAGTCGCCCGTCGCCCAGATGCTCACGCCGCTGGCGATGTGCGCGTATTCGTCGAACGCGCTGCACTTGTCCCAGGCCGCGCTGTTGGCGAGGGCGACGTGCACCAGTAGCACGAGCGCGGCGAGCGCCCGGACCTTTCGCTCTGCGCGCTTCGGGGAATGATCCATGAGGATTTCTATCAGGTTTCCGGCGGGGCGGCAATGCGTCGCGGGCGGGCCCGCGCCGTCGGCGCCGCTTCTGCAATCGCGCGCCGTAATCGCGTAGAATGCGCGCCATGCTCGCGCTCGCCTCCCGACGGTCCCGCCGTGCCGTGCCGGCGCGCCCCCGCGCCCGCCGCGCCTTGGCGCGTCTGCTGGTTGCAGGGGCGATCGTGGCCGCGTCGCCCGCGGGGGGCGCGCTCGCGGTTTCGCTTCCGGCGCTCCCGGTCCTGCCGGGCGCCAGCCGCCCCGTCGCCGAGGGGCCCGGTGAGGAGACCCCGCGCGGCGCGGTCCGCGAATACCTGGCGCACGCGCGCCGCGGCGACTACGAGGGCGCCGCACGGTACCTGGACCTCTCCGCGGTCCCCGCGGCGGAGCGGGCCGCCGGGGGCGGGCGCCTCGCCCGCGAGCTGCAGGTCGTCCTCGATCGCACGCTGACGCTGGACCTCGACGCGCTCGCCGATGACCCCGCCGGCATCGGGAACGACGGGTTGCCCGCGAACCGCGACCGGCTCGCCACGGTCCGCGGGCGCGACGGCGCGGTCGACCTGCTGTTGGCGCGGGTGCCCGGGCCGGCCGGAGGCGAGGTCTGGCGCATCGCGGCCTCGACGGTGCGGCGCGTCCCCGACCTGTACGCCGAGTACGGCTACCCGCTCTTTGTCGACCGGCTCCCGCGGGAGTTCGTCGATTGGCGCGCCCTCGGCATGGACCTCTGGCAGTGGCTCGGCCTCGCCGTCCTCGCGCTGGCCGCCTGGCTCCTCGGCTTCTCGGCGGCCTGGGTGCTGCGCCGCATCGCCCTCCTGCTGGTGCGCCGCACCGAGAGCGACCTCGACGACCGCATCGCCGATGCCCTGCACCGGCCCGTGCGGCTCATGCTGACGCTGTACCTGCTCCTGGCGAGCACGTACTGGCTGCGGCTCTCGATGGGCGCGCAGGCGGCGCTCGTGCGGACCGCGCGCGGCCTGACCATCGCGCTCCTGACGTGGGTCTTCCTGCGCGTGGTCGACCTGCTCTCGCGCGCGGCCCAGGAGCGCATGGCGCGCGAGGAGCGCCGCGGCGCCGTCTCGATGGTCAACCTCGGCCGGCGCGCGGGGAAGGTGCTGATCGTCGCGCTCGGCGTGCTCGGCCTGTTGCAGAACCTCGGCTTCAACGTCACCGGGGTGGTCGCGGGGCTCGGCATCGGCGGTCTGGCGGTCGCGCTGGCCGCGCAGAAGACCCTCGAGAACGTCTTCGGCGGCGTGGTGCTCACCGTCGACCGCCCGATCCGGGTCGGCGACCTGTGCAAGTTCGGCGACAAGGTCGGGACGGTGGAGGATGTCGGGCTGCGCTCGACGCGGGTGCGCACGCTCGACCGGACGGTGGTCAGCGTGCCGAACGCGGAGCTGGCGGCGATCGAGATCGAGAACTTCACGGTCCGCGACCGCTTCCGGATCGCCGCGAAGCTCGGCGTGCGCTGCGAGACGACGCCGCAGCAGATGCGGCGGCTGGTCGCGGCGATCCGCGAGGCGTTCCTCGCCCACCCGAAAGTGGTCCGGGACCCGCTCGTCGTGAGCTTCGCGGGCTTCGGCCCCTCCGCCCTCGAGATCGAGGTCTCGGCGTTCGTCGACACGCGGGATAACGAGGAGTTCCTCGCGGTCCGCGAGGAGCTGTACCTGCGGATGATGGACCTGGTCGCCGAGGCGGGGACCGCGTTCGCGTTCCCCTCGCAGACCCTCTACCTGGGCCGCGACAGGGCGCCCGGCGCGCCGCCCGCCCGGGGGTGACCGCCCTCCCGGCCGTCTAGTGCGGGTCGAGCCAGGTCGGCAGGACGCCGTACCAGTGGTGGCTCAGCACCAGCCAGACCAGCGAGGCCACGTAGAGGTACAGGACGACGATGAAGATCTTCTGGCCCAGCGTGGCCGGCGGTTCCTGATCGGCCTTCACGGGGGGCGGAGTCCCCGCGGCCGGCCCGGGCGCCGCGCTGGCGTTCTGCTTCTGCTCGCTCATGGTGTCCGCTCTCCGGGGGTGGCGCTCGTCTTCGTTGCCCGCTGATAGATAGCTCGTTCCTGGCGCCTCTGTCAATTCCCCCTGCATCCTGCTAGGCTGCCGCCCGGACAGACGCCGGAAAGGAAATGGTGCCATGCGATCGCTCGGCAGCTCGCTCTACCTGTTCGCCCTCGCCGTGTGGGTGGGCGGCGGCGCCCTCTACACCTTCGTGCTGACGCCGGCGATCTTCGGCGCCTACCCGCGCAACACGGCGGGCGACGTCGTCGGCACCATGATGCCGCACTACTTCGCGGTGCTCCTGGCGGCCGCGGCGCTCGCCGCGCTGCTGCTGGCGCTGCTGCGGCGCACGCTCGCCGTGCGGCTGCCGGCCCTCTGTCTCGCCCTGGCTCTCGCCGCGGTGTGCGTGCAGGCGTACATCCAGTGGGGACTCTACCCGCGCATCCTCGCGGTGAAGGCACAGGTCAAGACGTTCGAGGCCGAGCCGGACGCCCCGGCGCGCCGACAGTTCCGGGCCCTCCACGGGACGAGCATGCTGCTGAACCTGCTGACCCTCGCGGACGGGGCAGTCCTGCTCGCGCTGGTGCCCCTGAACCGCCGCTGACGCGGGGCGGCGGCCGGTCCACACGGCGCCGCGGGCCGCGCGTGCGGGGAACCACCGCCAGCCATCGGACATCCAACGTGACAAGTTTGCGCGGGCATCGTACTACGGGCGGGAGGCGGCGACGGAGAAGATGGGAACGAAAAGCTTGCTGACTCGCCCGGTTGGCGTTGCGCTGGCCGCTGCGGTCGCGTGCCTCCTGCTCGGGGCGGCGCCGGCTGCCGCCGCGCCGCGCCAGAAACTGGCGTCGCCCGAGGCGTGGTCTTCCGCGGAGCGTGACGGTGAAGGCGAGGTTCGCATCGTCGTGGTTCAGCGCGAGGGCGCGCCGGCGGAGCGCGCGGCGGAGCGGCTGGCGCGCAGGGGCGTCGGGCGGGTCACGCGGACGTTCCACCGGATCGGGGGCGACGTCGTCACGGTGCGTCCCGAGCGGCTCGCGGAGGCGCTCGTCGAGCTCGAGGCCGACCCTGACGTCGAGGCGGCGGCTCCCGACAGCCGCGACCAGCGGGCGGTGGGCCAGTTCGTCCCCTGGGGCGTCGCGCGGATCCACGCCGACCCGGCGAGCCGCGGCACCCGCAGCGGCGCGGGCGTCAAGGTCGCCGTCATCGACACCGGCATCTGGGCCGACGCGGGCGGCGCAGTCCATCCGGACCTCGCGGCCGCCTACCGGGGCGGCTACGACTTCGTGAACGACGACCCCTACCCGTGGGACGGCTTCGGCCACGGGACCCACGTCGCGGGGATCATCGCGGCGCAGGACAACGGGATCGGCGTCGTCGGCGTCGCGCCGGGGGTGAGCCTCTACGCCCTCAAGGTGCTCGATGACCAGGGCTCCGGGTACTACTCCGATTTCATCGCCGCGCTGGACTGGTGCATCGTCAACGGCGTCAGGATCGCGAACTACAGCGCCGGCGGTCCGGCCCCGTGGGAACCGATGGAGGTCGCCTGCGACCGGGCGCGCGCCGCGGGGATCACCATCGTGGCGGCCGCCGGCAACGACTCCGGCGGGCCGGTGATCTACCCGGCGGCCTACCCCTCGGTCATCGCCGTCGGCTCCACCGACTTCAACGACAACCTCTCGTACTTCTCGAACGTCGGCGCCGCGCTGGACCTGGTCGCGCCGGGCCAGCCGATCCGCTCGACGTATCTCGGCGGCGGCTATGTCTCGATGATGGGCACTTCGATGGCGACGCCGCACGTGACGGGGGCGGCGGCCCTCCTCGCGAGCCGCCGGATCACGGACCCGGAGGTGGTGCGGGACTACCTGGAGGCGACGGCGGCCGACCTGGGGCCGGCCGGTTTCGACACGTCGTACGGGAACGGCCGCGTCGACGCCGGCGCGACGCTGCCAGCGATGACGATGCTCGCGCCCGCAGCGGGCGCGGCGCTCGCATCCGGGAGCGACACCGCGGTCTCCTGGGACCCCGTGCCGGGTGCGGCGAGCTACCGCGTCCTCTTCGAGCGCGCCGCGTCCGCAGCCTGGAGCGAGATCGCGGCTTCGACGGCCGGGACCTCGACGCCGTGGCGGGCACCCGTCGTGGGGCCGCCGCTGACCACCGGCCGGGTTCAGGTGGCGGCGTACGATGGCGCGGGGCGGCTGCTTGGGGTGGCGACGCGCTCGGGCTTCACCGTGGAATCGCTGCGCATCACCGCGCCGGCCCCCGGCGCGACCGTCGTCGCCGGCTCGCTGCTCGCCCTGCGCTGGGCCGTCTATGCGACGCCGTGGCCGGTGGCGGCCATCACGGTCGACGTGTCCGGGGACGACGGGAAGACGTGGACCCGGCGCGCGAACCTCGGCCCGTCCGCCCGGGCCGCCTGGTGGCGCGCCCCCGTGGTGGCGGCGAACACGCGCATGCGGCTGCGGGCGAGCCTGCTGGACGGCGCCGGCGCCGTCATCGTCAGCCGTGCGGTCGTCGTCGTCGTCACCCCCGCCGGTCCCTGAGCAGCCGCGTTGCGGCGGATAGCCGGCAGCGGCGGCCGACGCATCCCGAAAAAGGCAGGGCATTCCTCATTTGAGGAATACGAACTCCAAGCATAACTCAGTGTTTTCAATATGTTGCGTTTGGCATTGATATTGCTACTCCGTCTTGGCGAACGACGCAGTGCACCGATGGGGTGCGGCGGGCGTTCGGCAGACAACCCTTTAGTCGGGAGGAGCGAAAGAATGAAGGCTCTGGTGAAGTACCTGTCCACCGGCATTTCCGTGATGCTCATGGCCGCCCTGCTCGTCGGCTGCGCGAAGCCGCCCACGCAGGAGATGGACGCCGCCAAGGTGGCGATCGACGCCGCCGTCTCGGCGGGCGCCAACAAGTACGCGGTCGACGGCCTCAAGTCCCTGAACGACGCTTGGGCCGCGGCGCAGGACGAGGTCAAGAAGCAGGAAGGCAAGCTCTTCAAGAACTACGACAACGCCAAGGCGATGATCGCGAAGGTCACCTCTGACGCCGGCGCCCTCAAGACCGAGGCCATCCAGAAGAAGGAGGCCGCGAAGCAGGCCGCCAACGCCGACGCCGCCGCCGCCACCGCCGCGATCGCGCAGGCGAAGGCCCTTCTCGCCGAGGCCCCCACGGGCAAGGGCACGAAGGCCGAGATCGACGCGCTGAAGGCCGACCTGGCCGGCATCGAGGGTTCGGTCGCCGAGGTCACCACGCTGATCAACAGCGAGGAGTTCTACGCCGCTTCGGACAAGGCGAAGGCGATCTCCGCGAAGGCCGCCGAGATCAGCGCGCAGGTGCAGGCCGCCATCGACAAGGCTCCCAAGGGCAAGAAGAAGGCCCCCAAGGCCGCGGCCCCCAAGAAGTAAGGTCGAAGCAGGCTGAAACGGACGGGGTGAATCTGGTATCATAGACGACGTGACGGAATCACTCCGAACGGTTGCACGGGAGGCCCTGCGGCGAGCGCCGTGGGGCCTCCTGTTTTTGTTGCTCGCCGGCTGCGCGAAGGGCGAGCCGTTCGAGGCGCGCCTCGCCGAGCTGCAGGAGCGCAAGCTCTGGCGCGCGGGGGCCGAGGCCTTCGCCGCGGACGAGTACCGGGCATACCTCTCGCACCTGCGCCGGGCCAAGGACGCCAACATCGAGAACGAGTCGAAGTTCGTCTGGTTCCGCGACCACGACGGGCTCACCGCGCAGTACCAGAAGGTTCTCGCGGAGGGCGACACGATCCTCGTCGCGATCGGCGAGCGCCGCGACCAGCAGAAGGGCGACTTCGCGCAGCGCCTCGAGGCCCAGCGCGACAAGCTCGACCGGCTGGACACCCTGACGTCGCTCATCAGCATCGGCAAGGCCTCCCGCGAGTTCCTCGCCAAGGCGGAGCTGCTCACCGACGAGGCCGAGGGCCTGGCCGCGCAGGCGCGCTACCGCGAGGCCGGGGAGCGGCTCGCGCGGGCGGCGACCTTCGCCAAGATCGCCAAGGAGGTCGTGACCCCGGCGATCCAGCGCTTCCTCGACGAGGACCAGATCGCGCACTGGCGCCGCAAGGTCGAGGAGACGATCCGGGAGTCCAAGCTGCGGGGCGGGTACGCGATCGTGGTCAGCAAGGTCGACCGCCAGCTGTACCTCTACAACGCGGGGCGCCTCGTCAGGACGTATCGGGTCGGTCTCGGCTCCCGCAGCGTGAGCGACAAGGTCTGCGCGGGCGATCGCGCGACCCCCGAGGGGAAGTACCGCATCACCAAGAAGCTGGCGCAGAGCCGGTACTACAAGGCGCTCCTGATCAACTACCCGAACGAGGAGGACCGCCGCCAGTTCGACCTGGCCAAGCGCCGCGGGCAGATCCCGCGCCGGGTCGGCATCGGCGGGCTCATCGAGATCCACGGCGGCGGCAAGGATGGCCAGACGTACGGCTGCGTGGCGCTCGACAACCACCAGATGGACGAAATCTACGCGCTCGCGGACATCAACACGCCGGTGACGATCGTCGGGGCCCGGGACTTCGAGAACAGCATCTCGCAGGCGATGAAGGGTCTCTAGGCGGCATCATCATGGTCGCCGACGCACCACCCCCCGTCCCTCTGGACGTCCCCGCGCGGCCGCCCCGGCCCCGCAGCGCGCTCCGCGTCGCCCTGCGCGCGGCGCTGGCGGTCGTGCTCTCGGTGGTGGTGCTCGCCCTCGTCGCCCTCGGCGGGCTCGTCGGGGCCGGCTGGTTCCTCGCGCGCAACGCGCCCGGGCCGGCTGCGCCCGCGGTCGAGGACGCGAAGGCCCTGGCCGCGGAGAACCGCCAGCTCGAGAAGAAGATCGAGAAGGTCCGGCCCAAGGGGCTCTTCCTCGTCGTGGACACCGGCCGCAACCGCCTCACCGTCAAGGACGGGGAGAAGGTGGTGCGCGAGATCGTCGTCTCCTGCGGCAGCGGCGGGGTCCTCGAAGACCCGAAGGGCGGGCGCACCTGGGTGTTCGACACGCCGCGGGGCGAGCGCCAGGTCAAGTCCAAGGCGAAGCACCCGACCTGGATCAAGCCGGACTGGGCGTTCATCGAGGAGGGCGAGGCGATCCCCAAGAAGTACGACGACCGGGTGGAGGAGGGGGTCCTCGGCGACTACGCCCTCGGCATCGGCAACGGCTATTTCCTGCACGGGACGCTCTACACGCGCCTGCTCGGCCGCAACGTCACGCACGGCTGCGTGCGCATCGGCGACGCCGACCTCGAGTACCTCTACAAGAGCGTGCCGCTCGGCACGAAGGTCTACATCTTCTAGGCACCGCGATGCGCCGCGTCCCCGCCGTCCTGCTCGCCGCCGTGCTCCTCGCGTCCGCGCCCGCCGCGCCGGCGGTCGCCGAAGACGCGCAGTCGCTGTGGCGTCTCAACCGGAGGCTGACGGCCGAGGCCGCGCTGGCCGCGACGCCGAAGCCCTACTTCGTGCTGGACTTCGAGGCGCGCCGCGTCGTGCTCATGACGCGCGGGATGCGCCTCTTCGACCTGCCGATCGAGCAGGAGGTCGTCTGGGGCCGCCGGCCGGCGATCGGCCCGAGCGTGGTGGAGGCGCGCGACGCGCTCGCGCGGCCCGAGATCAAGCCCGGCGAGGAGAAGCCGGCGACGATGTCCAGCATCGACGACCAGCTCCTCGAACTCGTCGACATGCCCGCGCGCTACCACATGCGGCTGGCCGGCGACATCGACATCGAGGTCGTCCCGCTCGCCTCGCCGGCGGAGGGCCGCGGCGCGGTCTGGCGCCAGCGCCTCGAGATCTGGCGCTGGCGGTTGCTGCGCCCGCTCGTCACGCTGCGCCAGCGGCGCGAGCGGCGCGAGGCGACGACCGCGCTCCTGGTGCTGCGCCCCGAGGACGCGCGGCGCGTGTACTGGTCCTTCTTCGAGGGCCTCGACGGCATCCTGATCCCGCCGCGCTGAAGCGGGCGCGGCTTTAGGCCCGCCTCTCAACGGTCTTCGAAGGCGCCTGCAGGTACTTCTTGACGGTCCGCCGGTCCAGTCCCGTCCGCAGCGCCACCGCCTCGTAGGTGTGGTGTGTGCGATAGAGGCTGGCGCAGTAGGCGGAAAGAAGCTCCTGTGCGGTGAGCGAGCCTGTCGCGAAGGCCTGCGCGAGGCGCGCGCCCTCCTCGGCGGGCGGCTCGTGCGCATCGGGGCGATAGTGGCCTGTGAGGAGCATGCGGCGGACGCACTGTTCCAGCTCGCGGACGTTGCCGGGCCAGGGGTAGGCGGCACCAATCTCCCGATCGATGCGGTCGAGGAGCCGGGCGAGCAGCGGCCCCGGAGCGCTGCCGAGAAGACGCTCCAGGATCTTCGCCAGGACCAGCGCCAGCTCCCCGCGGTCCTCGGCCAGGCGCTGCCGCAGGCTGGGAACGACGATGCAGTCCGAGCAAAGCCGATAGTAGAAGTCCTCGCGGAGCAGTCCCCGCCGGCGCAGCTCGCCCAACGGCCGGTTCGTGGCAGCGATCACGCGGCCCCGGAACCGGCAGCGCTCGTGGCTGCCGACCGGGGAGAAGGTGCGGTCCTGGAGGACCTGGAGCAGTTTGACCTGGACCGGGATCGACGCGTCCCCGACCTCGTCGAGGAAGACCGAGCCGTGTGCGCTGCAGGTTGCCAGCAGCCCCTCCTGGTTCTCGATCGCCCCGGTGAACGCGCCCTTGCGATGGCCGAAGAGCTCGGACTCGATGAGGGCCTCGGGGTAGAGCGCGAGGTTGACGGGGATGAAGATGCTCGCGAAGCTCGCGACGAAGCGGCCCCGTCCCGGGTCGTACGGCACGAAGCCCGAGCGTCCGATGGCCGCGGCCGCAGTGCCCTTGCCGGAGCCGGTCTCGCCCAGCAGGAGCGTCGAGTAGTCCTCCATGCGGTTCCAGAGGTGACGTTCGTAGAGAAGGATGTCGTTGGTGAAGACGTTGTCCCAGAGCTGGCGGCGCAGCTGTCGCATGCACGGGCTCTGCCCGACGAGTCCCCGATCGATGAAGAAGTAGGCACGGCGCAGCTGGAAGAGCATCGCGAAGTACCGCGGGGCGTCGACGGCGGGGAAGCCCCGCCCGACAAGCCGGGCGATCGCGTCGCGGCCGAAGGGCACGGGGCAGGGCGTCTCGGCCTCCTTGAGCTGAGCTCGGATCAGCGCGTCGAACTCGCCGCTCAGCAGATGAAAGAGATCGAAGAGAAAGACGCTTTGGAGGACGCGTTGCTCCTGCGCGCCGTAGCGGCGGGAGTCGGCTAGTCCCTCCGCCTCCAGCCGTGCGACTGCCGTGCGCACCCTCGCGATCAGGTGGTCCGTGGGGTCCGTCGCCGCAGGGCTGCCGACCGGCGCGGAGAGCTGGCGGTCCAACTCCGCGCGCTCGACGCCGAACGGGTTGGCGAACGCTGCGCGCGACACCTCACCGAAGAATTCCCGATCCCTCGCCGGGAGCCTGAGCCTCGCAGATGTCATCGTCGCCCTCCGGGCAATGGTGAGCATTACGTGTATATCATCTGTTCATAAAATGCCAGCCGATCTGGCTACGCGCAAGGTGCAACACGCCGGAACATGCGCCATAACGAACGGATAGTGCTGCACAAATACCCTTTGAGTCGCGCCGGGCACACTTCCTGCTAAACCGAATTGGCAAGCGCTGCGCGGAGGGAAAGGAGGAGGAGGCAACGCGACGCGCGAAGGGAGCCGCACCGTCGGCTCGCAATCGCCAACATCGCTGGTGTCGGGAAAGGAGCAGTCATGAACATGTCGGGGGTGGGCAGGGGGATTCTCGCGCTCGTCATCGTGTTGGTTGCCGCGGTCGCGCTGTCGGTAGGTTGCGGCGGCGGTGGCGGCGGGGACGATCAATTCGACTTCAACGGCACATGGAACATCACCTCGCGCGTGATCCAGAGCAACGTCCGGGAAATTCCGGTGGGGATGCAGGGCGTCGACGTGGCGCACGTCACCCAGGCGGGAACGCGCTTGTCCGTCGCGATCGAGGGTCTGCCGACGCTCACGGGCACGTGCGACCCCGCGGCAGGCACCTTCGCCGTCGAGGGGAGGGTTGGCAGCGGCGTCTTCAGCATCGCCGCCGCAAAGGACAGCGAGGAAACGATGTCGGGAACCACCACGATCGCCAGCGGGCCGAAGCTGGTGCGGATGACCTGCACCCTGCAGCTCGTCGACCGACGGCGGGCGGCGGCCGGACGTGGCGCCGGGGGCGACCTGGGCCGCGCAGCGCGGCTGCTCGTCGCTTCGTAGGGCCGGCGCGGTCGCGGGAGGTATGAAGATGAACAGGAACACGACTTCGGGCGGGGCGACGGCAGCAGCGGTGGCACTGGGGGTCTTCCTCGCCCTGCTCGCTGCCGGCTGCGCGTCGCCGCAGTCGCACGTCGTCTCAGCGGGCTTCACCGGTCGCCTGGGCGAGGCCAAGAGGGTCGGCGTCGCGGTCGCCGACGCTCAGATCTACCGGCTCGAAGCCGCGGGCGGGCTGGTGTGGGACGCCGCCGGCTCCGGCACCTGTCGCGAGCGGCTCCAGCGCGCGGTTGCCCGGGAGGTTGCCGGCCGCGGCCTGATTGCGGTCGAGCTGACGGTTGACGACGAGGTCCAGGCGCTCCTCAAGGAGTATCAGCAGGCCCGCGGCGCCATCCTCGACCCGTTCGCCGCCAGCGGGGGCCAGATCGCAGGGGTGGCTCCTCTGCCCGCGGCAGTGAGGGTTGCGTCGCGAGAAGCGCTGGACGCGGTTGTCATCGTCAGTGGTCGCGACCATGTCTCGACCGCCGGCCGCCAGGCGATGATGGGCGCCCTGCTGCTGCTCGGCGTCGTCGGAGGCAAGGGGCTGGCGTACGCGGATCTCGCCCTGATCGATCCCTCGGGCGCCGTGCTCTTCTACGACCGCAAGCGGGGTTCGCAGTACAACCTGACCCGGGAGGACGACGTCGGCAACGTCTGCGCGGAACTGGTCGGCGATTACGCGCAGGCCAAGCCTGCCGCTCCCTGAGGCGGCTGGTTCGGACGCGAAGACCGGCAAGGCGTCGCCGGGACGTGAACACGGCGGCGTCTTGCCGCGTCTCCCCCCTTTCGGTAGCATTCGCGCCATGGCCCGCGCCCCGTTCCGCTTCACGCTGCGCTTCAAGCTCGTCGCGATGATGATCCTGCTCTCGCTCGGGCTCGTCGCGGCGCTCGTGCTGCTCTACTACCAGTCGGAGAAGGTCCTCTACAACGAGTTCGAGCGGCGCACCGCCGAGCTCTCGCGGGCGATCCAGTTCGGCCTGGAGGAGGTCAGCGGCTCCGGCCCGCCCGACGAGAAGCGCCTCCAGGCGTACCTCAAGCGGCTCAACCCCAAGGGGGTGCGCGAGATCTCGATCATCAGCACCACCGACCGCATTGTCGCCAGCACGGACCCGAAGAACGTCGGCAAGTACATCACGCAGAGCAAGAAGGAGATGATCTTCCAGGCGGAACTCGGCCAGCCGATGAAGACGGAGGGGCAGTTCTACAACGTCACGCTCCCCGTGGAGTCCCAGGGCAAGCAGCTCGGCTACGTGAACCTGCGCATCGGCGCCGAGGACTTCGATCTCTTCCTGCAGACGAGCATGGTGCGCCGGATCGCCGTGGCCCTCGCGGTCTTCGCGGTCGGGACGGTGGTCGCGGTCTGGCTCGCGGCGCGCTACACCGCGCCGCTCGAGCGGGTGGTGCGCGCCGCCGGCGCCGTCGCGGCGGGGGACCTCACCGTGGAGCTGCCCGGGGACCGCCGCGACGAGATCGGCACGCTCTCGCAGAGCTTCAACGCCATGGTCGGGCGCCTGCGCGAGGAGCGCGACCTGCGCGAGCGGCTGCGCAAGGCCGAGCACCTCGCCGGCATCGGCCAGTTCTCGCAGAGCATCGCCCACGAGATCCGCAACCCGTTGAACTTCATCAGCCTCTCCATCGACCACCTGCGCGAGGCGCACGCGCCGGCCGACGCGGCCGCGGCGGCGGAGTTCGTCGCGCTCTGCGACAACATGAAGAAGGAGATCCAGCGGGTCAGCCGCTTCGCGCAGAGCTTCCTGGAGTTCGGCCGGCCGCTCGAGCTCAACCGCCGGCGCGTGGCGATCGGCCCGCTCGTCGAGGGGGTGCTCGCCCTCGTCGCGGCGAAGGCGGAGCACGAGCACGTCGCGATCGCGCGCGAGCTGGCGGCGCTGCCCGAGCTGGACCTCGACCCGGATTTCTTCCGCACCTGCCTCTACAACCTCGTGCTCAACGCCTTCCAGGCGATGCCCGGCGGCGGCACGCTGACGATCGGCGCGCGCGAGGAGCGCGGGCATCTGGCACTGGTCGTCGCCGACACCGGCACGGGCATCCCGAAGGAGAAGCTGGCGAAGGTCTTCGACCCGTTCTTCACGACGAAGACCGAGGGGCTCGGCCTCGGACTGGCGCTGATCAAGCGCGTGATCGAGGAGCACGGCGGGCGCGTGGGCATCACGAGCGAGGAGGGGCGGGGCAGCGCGGTGACGCTCTACCTGCCGCTGCCCGCGGCGGCACGGGGAGGCGCGGCGGCATGACGACGGTGCTGGTGGTGGACGACGAACCCCTGCAGGCGGGGATCCTCAAGACGATCCTGGAGAAGGGCGGCTACGAGACGCACACCGCTTCCTCGGGGAAGGAGGCGCTCGCCCTCGTCGGCGAGCTGCGGCCCGACGTGATCCTCACCGACCTGCGCATGGACGGGATGGACGGCATCGAGCTGATCGCCGCGGTGCCGCGCGAGCCCTTCGAGCCGACGATGATCATCATGACCGCGCACGGCACGATCGCCTCGGCGGTCGACGCCGTGAAGAAGGGCGCGTTCGACTACCTCGCCAAGCCGCTGGACCGGGACACGCTGCTGCTGACGGTGCGCCGCGCCGCCGAGCGCGCCGCGCTGCTCAAGGAGAACTTCCGTCTGCAGGACGAGCTGTTCGGCCGCGTGCGCATGGAGGGGATCGTCGGCCGCTCCCCGAAGATGGCGCACGCGCTCGAGGTGCTGCGCAAGATCGCGCCCTCGCCGGCGACCGTGCTCGTGCGCGGGGAGAGCGGCACCGGCAAGGAGCTGGTGGCGCGCGCGATCCACTTCAACAGCCCGCGGCGCAAGAGGCCCTTCACGCCGCTGAACTGCTCGGCGATCCCGGAGCAGCTCTTCGAGAGCGAGCTCTTCGGCCACGAGCGCGGCTCCTTCACCGGCGCCGAGGCGCGCAAGGAGGGGCTCTTCGAGCTGACCGACGGCGGGACGCTCTTCCTTGACGAGATCGGGGACCTGCCGCTGCCGATGCAGGCCAAGTTCCTGCGCGCGCTCCAGGACAAGGAGATCCGGCGCGTCGGCGGCAAGGAGAGCATCAAGGTCGACGTGCGGGTCGTCGCGGCCACCAACAAGGACCTGGCGAAGGAGATGGCCGAGGGGCGCTTCCGCGAGGACCTCTACTACCGCCTCGCCGTCGTCACCGTCGAGCTCCCGCCCCTGCGCGAGCGGCGCGAGGACCTCGCGGAGCTGATCGAGTACTTCGTGCAGCGCTACAACCGCGAGTACGGCAGGCGCGTGAAGGGCGTCTCCCCGGCCGTGCTCAAGGCGTTCACCGACTACGGCTGGCCGGGGAACATCCGCCAGCTCGCATCGGTCATGGAGCGCGCGGTCCTGCTCAACGAGGGCGGCACCATCGGCGAGGACGACATCCGCGGCGAGCTGCGGCAGGCGCACGCGCCGGCGGGCGCGGGGGCGATCGAGATCCCGGAGGAGGGCCTCGACTTCGAGTCCGTCGAGAAGGATCTGCTGCGCAAGGCCATGGAGCGGTCCGGCGGCGTCGCGACGAAGGCCGCGAAGCTGCTCGGGATGAGCTACAAGACGTTTCTGTACCGCCTGGAAAAGTTCGGCCTCCAGTGAGCCCGGGTCGATAGCGAGGCCCCGCCGCGCCCTGGCTGCGGCGCGGTCCTTGCCGCCGCGAGCCTGTCGAGTGGCGGCGGTGCGGCGTGCACCAGCACGCCTCCGCGCGCCCATCCCCGCTTCCTTGCCAGGACGCACCGGGACGCTCGCTCTCGACTCGGGCAGCCTGTGCCTTTGAAACTGGCACGTCCATCGTTTCGGGCGGGCAGTGTCGCGCGGGCGCAACCTGCCGCCGGGAATCGGGTATTATCCTGTGGATGAGCCAATCGTCCGGATTGTCTCTGGTTTTCGCGTTCTGCGCCGCCGTCGCCGCCCTGCCGCGGCCGGCCGGGGCGGCGGCCAGCCCCTGGCGGCTCTTCGACCGCACCCACGGCCTTGCCGGGAACACGGTGCAGGCGGTCGTTCCCGACGGCGCCGGCGGCCTGTGGATCGGCACCCGCGACGGCCTCAGCCGCTACGACGGCGAGCGCTGGCAGAGCATGACGACGGCGGACGGCCTTCCGGCCGACGACGTGCACAGCCTTGCGCCCGAGGCGGACGGCGGGCTCTGGGTCGGGGCGGGCACCGGGTTCGGCCGCATCGCCGGCGGCCGCTGGAGCCGCCTCGGGCTCCCCGGGGGACCGCCGCAGAAGCGGAGCCGGGTCACCGTCGCCACGGACCGCTCCGGGACGACCTGGCTGGGCCACGCGGGTGGCCTGCTGCGCTTCGATCGCGCCGCCGGCAACCTCGAGCCGGTCGCGGCGCTCGCGGGCCGCCCCGTGACCGCGCTGCTCGCGGACCGCGACGGACGCCTCTGGGCGGGCGCGGGCGGGGATCTCTGGCGGGCGGAGCAGGGGGCGTGGGCGCTGGAGCGCGAAGCCGCCGACCTCCCGTCCGGCGCGGTCACCGCCCTCCTCCAGGACTCCCGCGGCGCGGTCTGGTGCGGAGGCGAGCGCGGCCTGGCGGAGTATGACGGCGGCGCCTGGCGGGCGGCGCGGTTCGGCCCGGATGCCGGGGCCGCCGCGGTGGCCGCCCTGGCAGAGGATGGCGAGGGCCGCCTCTGGGTCGGCACCGCGGCCGGCGCGGGCTACTCGGACGGCTACGAGTGGCACTGGTTCGACGCGCGCAGCGGGCTGCCGGCGGACGAGGTCCTCGCGCTGGCGGCCGACGGCAACGGCTCGATCTGGGTCGGCACCGCGCGCGGGCTCGCCCGGTTCGACGCGAGCTGGTCACGTCCGCCCGCCGCGCGTCGCGACGGCATTTCCCTGCGCGCGCCGCTCCACCGCGCCCGGGACGGGTCGCTGTACATCGCCGCGGACGCAGGCTTCGTCGTGCAGCGGGACGGCGCGTTCGAGATCGTGGGGCCGCGCGAGCGGCTCGACGCCCGCGTGCGCTGCCTCGCCGAGGACGCGGCCGGGGACCTCTGGGTCGGCACGGACCAGGGTCTCGTGCGCTTCGACGGCAGGGTCCGCGAGCAGCACGTCCCGGAGGTGCGCACCGACTACGTCGAGCAGCCGTGGGGCGCCGTGACCGCGCAGCGGTCCGTCGTCTGCGACCGCTACCGGGGGCTCACCGGCGCCGAGGTGACGGCCCTCGCCGCCGACGCGGACGGGGGGATGTGGGTCGGGACGGACGGCGGGCTCAGCTACCTGCGCGGCGGGGAGTGGACCTGTCTCGAAGGGACGCAGGCGCTGCCCGGTCACCCGGTCACGGCGCTGCTGGTCGACCCGCGGGGGGTGCTCTGGGTCGGCACCGCGGACGGCCTCTGGGAGCGCGCGGAGGGCGGCTGGCGGCGGCACGATGCGGCCAGCGGACTTGCGGCGAACGCGGTGACCGCCCTCCTGGCCGACCGGGCCGGCCGGATCTGGGTCGGGACGGAGCGCGGACTCTGTCGTCGCGAGGGCGAGGGCTGGGTCGCCCTGGGCGTGCGCGAGGGGCTCGTCAGCGCGCGGGTGCAGACGCTCTTCGAGGACTCGCGCGGCCGCCTCTGGGTCGGCACGCGCGAGGGCGTCTCCTGCCTCGACGGGGGACTGTCGAGCTCGTTCGGCGAGCAGGACGGCCTGCCCGCGCCGAGCATCGAGTCGATCGCCGAGGCGGAGGGGCGCCTCTGGTTCGCCGCCGCCGACGGCGTCGCCGCCCACCGCCCCGATCGCGCCCCGCCGCAGACGCGCGTCAAGAACCCGCCGGCGGGGACCGTCGCCTCGCCCTTCTACCTCTTCGAGTTCGCCGGCGCCGACCTGGAGAGTCCGCCGGCGCGCCTGCGCTACTCCTGGCGTATCGACGGCGGCGAGTGGTCGCCCTGGTCCGCCGGGACGCTGGCCACCGTCGCGGAGCTGGCCAACGGGCGCCACGAGTTCGAGGTGCGCGCCCTCGACGGCGAGCTCAACGCCGACCCGACGCCCGCGGCCGTCGCCTTCGAGGTCAACACCTCGCTGTTCGACCTGGAGCTGGTCGACGCGGCGTTCGACCCGCTGTACGCCTCGCTGTACGCCTCCTACGCCGGCGAGACGGCCGCCGCGCGCCCCGCCCCGGGAAGGATCGCCGTGCGCAGCCGCTATGACCGGCCGTTGCGGGTGAAGATCGGCGCGTTCATCCCCGGGCTCATGGACTTCCCCACCGACACCGTGATGTCGGCGCCTCCGGGCGAGCTGGTCCGCGTCCCTCTGCGGGTCGAGCTGAGCGACCGCGTCCTCGACCTGGAGAAGACCGAGTCCCGCCAGCTGCGCCTGACCCTGCAGTACGCCATCGGCGGCGAGCGCAAGGAATACGAGAGCACGCTCGCGGTGACGGTCGTCGAGAAGAGCGGCATGGTCTGGGACGAGCCTGAGCGCATCGGGCTCTACATCACCCATGTGGACGAGGCGATCGAGCGCTTCGCGCGCGGGACGATCCAGGGCTTCCGCGAGGTCGAGCACTCGGCGATCGTCTACGACAACCTGCTGCGGGCGATCGAGCTCTTCGACGCGCTCGGCGCCCACGGCGTGCGCTACCTCCCCGATCCGGCGAACCCCTACGGCGGCATCGTGCCCGGCCGCCCGACGCTCGACGTCGTGCGGCTGCCCCGCGAGACGCTGCGCTCGCGCGCAGGGGACTGCGACGACCTGGCGGTGCTCTACGCGGCGCTGCTCGAGAACGTCGGCATCGACACGGCGCTCGTGGACGTGTTCGACCACGTCTTCGTCATGTTCGACACCGGGCTCACGGCGCGGAGCGCGGGCCAGGTGGCGCGCGACCCGGGGCTGCTGCACGTCGACGAGCGGGGCCGGGTCTGGGTCCCCGTCGAGACGACGGCCGTCGGGCAACCCTTCAGCGCCGCGTGGGACGCGGCCGCCTCGGCCCTCGCGAGCCGGCGCTTCGCGGTGATCGTGACAAAGGAAGCCTGGAGGAAGTACGCGCCGCTGCAGCCGCGCCCGCCGGCGCCGGACATCGTCGCTCCGCCGATCGAGGCCGTCCGCGGGCTCGTGGCGCAGGACGTGCGCCTGCAGGAGGAGGCGCTGACGAGCCCGCAGATGCGGGAGCTGGCGCAGCGCGTTGCGGCCGACCCGGCGGACGCAGCGGCCCTCAACGCGCTGGGTGTGCTGCTGGCACGGCGCGGCTACCTGGGACGGGCCGCCGCGCACTTCGAGCGCGTGATCGAGCTGCAGCCGGCGTTCGCGGGCGGCTACGGGAACCTCGGGAACGTGCGGTACGAGCAGGGGCGTTACACCGAGGCGGTGCGGCGCTACGGGGAGGCGCTGGCGCGGGCGGAACTGCCGGAGGTGCACGTGGAGCTGGCCCTGACCTTCTGCGAGCTGGGGCGTTTCGACCTGGCGCGGGAGCACTATCGGCGGGCGATGGCCCTCGGGGGGGACGCCGGGGATGTCGGGGACGCGGGGGGCGGGGCGGCGGCAGGAGGGACCGCCCGGTAGTCGGCGGGCACGCCGGCGGGCATCCGCCGGCCGCGCGCGCCGCGGTGGGGTGAGGGGTCGTTCGGCGAAAGGGGGCAGGGGATGGGACGCAGGGCGGTGGCGGTTGCAGTGGCGGGAATGGTGCTGATGGTGGCCGGAGCGGTGCGGGCGGAGGGGCCGGCGCAGGTCGGCGCGGTGGTCGCGGCGACCGGGAACGTCCAGGTGGGTCGCGACGGCGCCTGGCAGGCGGCGTCGGCGAAGATGCCGCTTTTCGAGGGCCAGATGATCCGGGCGGACGAAGCGGCGAAGGTGGAGGTCCTCTTCGACGGCGGCCTTCCGGCGACGGTCGCCGGCAAGGCGGAGATCGCGGTCTCCGACCTGCTCCTCAAGGCGCAGCTGGAGAAGGCGCGGGCAAAGATCGCCGCCCCGACGGACGCCACGAAGGCCGAGATGCAGGTCACGCCGCTGACCGGCGTGCGCGGGACCGAGAAGGCCGAGGAGAAGGCCGGGGACCTCAAGCGCGAGCACTACTGGAACGAGGGCGCGCCGGCCGCGAAGTAGCGCGATGCGCCCGACGTCGCCGGCGCGGGGCCCCGTGCGCCCCGCGCTCCTCGGCCTGCTCGTGGCCGCGCTCGCCGCGCTCGTCAGCGGCACGGAGCTGTTCCGCTCCTTCGAGCTGCGGACGGTCGACCTGCGTTTCCGGCTGCGCGGGGCGCGGCCGGTGCGCTCGCCGATCGCGGTGATCTTCATCGGCGAGGACAGCGTCGCCGCGTACGGCCGCTGGCCGTGGGGCTGGGACAAGCACGCGCTGCTCGTCGACGCCCTGCGCCGTGCGGGCGCGAAGCTCGTTCTCTTCGACGTGCTCTTCGCGGAGTCCCCCTCGCCCCAGGACGAGCGGCTGCTGGCGGGCACCGTCCGGGCGGCCGGGAACGTCCACCTCATCTCGTCGTTCGCGGGCGTCACGCCCGCGGGGGGCGGGGATGCGGGGCGCGTCCTCGGCGGCAGGTCGCTCACGGAGCCGGTCGCGGCGCTGCGGGCCGCCGCGGCTGGCGTCGGCCACGCGAACGCGGTTCGCGACGCCGACGGCGGGACGCGCCGCATACCGGCGGTGCTCTGGCACGAGGGCGCGCTCTACCCGTCGGCGGCGCTCCGGGCCGCGGCGCAGGCGCTGGGTGCCCCGGCCGCGGTGGCGCGGCTCACGGCTGATGGCGACCTCGAGCTGCTCCCCCCCGGCCGGCCGCCGGTGCGGGTGCCCGTCGACGCGGACGGCATGACGGCGCTGGACTTCGCGGGAGGATTCGAGGCCTTTCCCGTGCAGTACTCCTACCGGCAGGTCCTCGAGGCCGACGCCCATCCGGGCGCCGCCGCCGTCGACCTCGCGGCGCTCAGGGACAAGATCGTGGTCGTCGGCGTCAACTTCGCGGGGAACGTCGATCTGCAGCCGACGCCGTTCTCGACGGTGTACCCGATGTTCCTGATCCAGGCGACGATGATCGACAACGTCATCAACGGCGAGTTCCCGCACCGCCCGCCGCGGTGGGCGACGCTCGCCATCTGCCTGCTGCTGGGCGCGGCGGTCGGGGCGATCACCTCCAGCGTGCGGCCGGCGGCGAGCCTCGGGGCGGCGGGGCTCGCCGGCGCGGGCTACGCGGCGGTCGCCGTCGTCGCCTTCTCGCGCGGCAGCCTGCTGCTGCCGCTGGTCGCGCCGCTGGGGGCCATCCTGGCCTCGTACGTGGTGGCGACGACGATGCAGTACGTCGACGCCCGTGCCGAGAAGCAGCGCGCGCTCGAGCGTCTCAAGTACCTCGGGCACCTGGTCGAGTCGGCCGCGGAGGCGATCTTCAGCTTCGACCCCTCGGGGCGGATCGCGAGCTGGAACGCCGGCGCGGCCCGGGTCTACGGCTGGACCGAGCAGGAGGCGCTGGGGCGCGACTGGGCGATGCTGCTGGCGCCCGCCGCGCGCGCGCCCGTGGCGCAGGCGCTCGCCGGCCTGGCCGCGGGAGCGGCGGGCACGGGCCTGGAGGTGCCGCTGCTCGCGAGGGACGGCCGCGAGATTCCCGTCGAGATCGCCTTCTCGAGCATCCGCGACTCGGCCGGCACGGTGGTCGGCACGTCGGCGATCTCCGAGGACCTGACCGAGAAGAAGCGCATGCTCGAGATGCTCATCCAGTCGGAGAAGCTCGCGGAGATCGGCCGGATGGGCTCCGGGATCGTCCACGAGATCAAGAACCCGCTCACGTCCATCATGATGATGAGCGACATCATCGTCGCGACGAAGGACCTGCCGGAGAAGACGCTGCGCTACGCCGACATCATCCAGAAGGAGTCGCAGCGCATCCTGCGGCTCTCCCAGAACATCCTCTCCTTCGCGCGCCCCCAGAAGCCGGAGATGAAGGCCACGGACGTCAACCGGGTGATCGAGGACACGCTCGGCCTCGTGGAGTACGAGCTGAAGAAGGGGAAGGTCAAGGCGGCGACGGCCCTCGACCCCGCCCTGCCGCCGGCGTGGGGCGACGGCGAGAAGCTCAAGCAGGTCTTCCTCAACCTGGTGGTCAACGCGACCCACGCGATGCCCGAGGGCGGGCGGCTCGAGGTCGCCACCTGCGGGCCGGGGGCGGCCGCGCCGTGGCCGCCGGACGGGAATGGCGCCGGGTGGACGCGCGCCTCGGTGGGGCAGCCGCCCGCGGGGCCGGCCGTGCGCGTGCGGATCGCGGACCACGGCTCGGGCATGCCGCCGGAGGTGCTTGCGCGGATCTTCGAGCCCTTCTTCTCCACCAAGGGGGAGGGCAAGGGGACGGGCCTCGGCCTGTACATCTCCCGCAACATCGTCCTCGAGCACCACGGGCGCATCGAGGTGGCGAGCGCCGTCGGCGCCGGCACGGCCTTCACGATCGCCCTGCCGGTGCAGGCAGCGGACGGAAGCACGCCCACCGCGCCGCCGCCGGACCCGGACGCCGTCGTCGGCGGCCCGCAGCCGGG
>DATDCY010000198.1 GCA_036524115.1 bacterium
CGGCGCTCAGCCCGCTCGGCGTCCTCGGGCGCGGCTACAGCATCTGCCGGCGGCTGCCGGGGCGTGAGGTCGTCACCGACGCGGCCGCGGTGTCGCCGGGCGCCGAGCTCGAGGTGCTGCTGCGCCGCGGGGCGCTGCGCGCGACGGTCGCCGCCGCGCTGCCGCACGCAGGGACACGGGAACAAGAATGACGGGTCAGGCGGTGGGGTGGCGCGGAGGCGGCAACAGGGACCCGGCCTGCAGGCAATTCGGAGGAAGACGGTGATGGCGAAACGCAAGACAGCCGCCGCGGCAGGGCAGGAGCCGTCGTTCGAGACGGCGCTCGCGCGGCTCGAGGAGATCGTCCACGAGCTCGAGGAGGCGGACCTGCCGCTCGAGCGCTCGCTCGCCGTGTTCGAGGAGGGGGTGCGCCTCTCGCGCCTGCTGCACCAGCGGCTGAACGAGGCCGAGCGCAAGGTCGAGATCCTGCTCAAGGACGAGGGCGGCGCCAAGGTCCCGGTGCCCTTCGCCCCGGGGGGCGAGGCGGGGAGGGCGCGCGGCCCGGCAGGCGCGGGCGACGACGCTGATGCCGACGCCGATGCCGACGGGGACGGCGGGGCCGGGGACGACACCGGGAGGGGCAGTGGCGGCGGACAGAGCGCTCTCCCCTTCTAGCGGCGGGGCGCCGGCGCGCGTCGTGGACGCCGAGGGCTACCTGCGCGAGGCAGCCGCGCTCGTCGAGTGCTACCTCGACCGGGTGCTGCCGGCCCCGGGCGGGCACATCCCGCGACTCGCCGAGGCGGTGCGCTACAGCGCGCTGGGCGGCGGCAAGCGCCTGCGCCCGGCGCTCGCGCTCGGCGCGGCGGAGGCCTGCGGCGGCGCCCGCGACGTGGCGCTGCCGGTTGCCGCCGCGGTCGAGATGATCCACACCTACTCGCTGATCCACGACGATCTGCCCGCGATGGACGACGACTTCCGCCGCGGCCGCCCGACCTCGCACAAGGTATTCGGCGAGGCGCTGGCGATCCTCGCGGGGGACGCGCTCCTCACCCAGGCGTTCGAGGTGCTGGCCGCCGACGGGGCCGTGCCGCCGGAGCGGCGCACCGCGATCGTGCGCGAGGTCGCGGCGGCCGGCGGGCCCGCGGGCCTCGTCGGCGGGCAGGTGGCCGACCTCGAGGGCGAGGGCCGCGACCTGACGCTGCCGGAGCTGGAGTTCATCCACGCCCGCAAGACCGGCGCCCTGATCCTCGCCAGCGTGCGCGGCGGCGCCATCGCCGCGGGCGCGTCCGCGGCGCGCCTGGGCGCGCTCTCGGAGTACGCGCGGCGCACGGGCCTCTGCTTCCAGATCGTCGACGACCTGCTCGACGTGGAGGGCGACCCGGCGGCGACCGGCAAGGGCACCGGCCGCGACAGCACGAAGCGCAAGGCGACCTTCCCCGCCATCTTCGGCATCGACGCCTCGCGCCAGCGCGCGGCCGAGCTGGTCGAGGAGGCGCTTGCGGCGATCGCCGACTTCGGCCCGGAGGCCGACCCCCTGCGCGCGCTGGCGCGCTTCGTCGGCCGCAGGGACCGCTGACCGTGGGCACGGAGCTGCTGGCGCGCGTCGACGCGGGCACGCCCGTCTCGGCGCTCACCGCGGAGGAGCACGAGCGGCTCGCGGCCGAGATCCGCGAGACGATCATCGCGACGGTCGCGCACACCGGCGGGCACCTGGCGCCGAGCCTCGGCGTGGTCGAGCTGACGATCGCCCTGCACGCCGTCTTCCCGACGCCCCGCGACCGCATCGTCTGGGACGTCGGGCACCAGTGCTACGCGCACAAGCTGCTCACCGGCCGGTTCGTGAACTTCGGGACGCTGCGGCAGGCCGGCGGCATCTCCGGCTTCCCCCGGCGCGCCGAGAGCCCGCACGACGTCTTCGGCACCGGCCACAGCGGCACGAGCATCTCCGCGGCCTGCGGGCTGGCGGCGGCGCGCGACGCGCTGGGGGCGCGGCACAAGGTCGTCGCGGTCATCGGCGACGGCTCGCTCACCTCCGGCGAGGCCTTCGAGGCGCTCAACCACGCGGGCCACCTCAAGAAGGACCTCGTGGTCGTGCTCAACGACAACGAGATGTCGATCTCGCCGAACGTCGGCGCGCTCTCCTCGTACCTCAACCGCGTCCTGACCAGCCACCTGCCGACGCGCATGCGCGACGAGTTCGTGCGCTTCATCCGCTCGCTGCCGCACGTGGGCGAGCAGGCGGCGAAGATCGCCAAGCGCGTCGAGGAGTCGGTGAAGGCGCTCATCGTCCCGGGGCTGCTCTTCGAGGAGCTGGGCTTCCGCTACGTCGGCCCGATCCCCGGGCACGACGTGCGCAACCTGGTCGAGACCTTCCGCAACGTGCGCGAGGAGTTCCGCAAGCCGGTGCTCGTCCACGTGATCACCCGCAAGGGCAAGGGCTTCCCGCCCGCGGAGCGCGACCCGGCGCGCTACCACGGCGTCGGCCCGTTCGACCCGGCGACCGGCGCGCTCATCACGGCGCCGGCGCCGCCGTCCTACACCGCCGTCTTCGGCCGGGCGCTGGTCGGCGAGGGGGCGCGCGAGCCGCGCCTGGTCGCAATCACCGCGGCGATGCCCGACGGCACCGGGCTGGCGCCGTTCGCCGCCGCGCACCCCGCGCGCTTCTTCGACGTGGGGATCGCCGAGCAGCACGCGGTGACGTTCGCCGCCGGGCTCGCCTGCGAGGGGATGCGCCCGGTGGTCGCCATCTACTCGACCTTCCTGCAGCGCGGCTACGACCAGGTGCTCCACGATGTCTGCCTCCAGGGGCTGCCGGTGGTCTTCGCGCTGGACCGCGGCGGGCTCGTCGGCGACGACGGCGCGACGCACCACGGGCTCTTCGACCTTGCCTTCCTGCGGTCGATCCCGGGGATGGTCGTCGCGGCGCCGAAGGACGAGGCCGAGCTGGCGCGCCTGCTGCGCACCGCGCTGGCGCACCCCGGCCCCTTCGCGCTGCGCTACCCGCGCGGCGCCGGCCTCGGCGTGCCCGTGGACGAGGACCCGCAGCCGCTCCCCGTCGGCTCCTGGGAGGTGCTGCGGCCCGGCGGCGACCTGGCGATCCTCGCCGTCGGCCCCTGCGTGCGGCCCGCGCTCGAGGCGGCAGAGGCGCTGGCGGCCGAGGGGTGGCGGGTGGGCGTCGTCAACGCCCGCTTCGTCAAGCCGCTGGACGCCGCCGTGCTGGCGGAGACGGCGGCCGCGAACCCGCTGCTGATCACCGCCGAGGAGGGCGTGCTCGCCGGTGGCTTCGGCGACGCGGTGATCGCGCAGCTCGCCGAGCAGGGGCCGGCGGGCGTGCGGGTCGAGCGCGCCGGCGTGCCGGACGAGTTCGTGGAACACGCGCCGCAGGCGCTGCTGCGCGACCGCCTCGGGCTCAACGCCGCGGGGCTGGCGGGACGGGCGCGGCGGC
>DATDCY010000199.1 GCA_036524115.1 bacterium
GCGCGGACCGCAACCGCGGCGTCGACCCCGCGTGCCGCATCCCGCGCGGGCACACGGTCTCCCGCGCGGAGCTCGAGCGCATCGCGCCGGGGCTTGCGCTCGGGCGCGCCAGCGGCGGGGCGCTCTGGTACGACGCGCTCGCTGGCGACACGGAACGGCTCGTCCTCGAGCTGGTGCTGGACGCCGACGCCGCCGGCGCCGCGGTCGCCAACCGTCTCCGGGCGCTCGGCTTGCTGCGCCGCGGCGGGCGCGTCGAGGGCGTGAGCGCGCGCGACGAGATCGGCGGCGGCGACCTGGAGATCCGCGCGCGGGTCACGATCAACGCGGCCGGCCCGTGGCTCGGCGAGCTGCAGCAGCCGCTGTCCGGCGGCGCCGCGACCGCGCCGAAGCTGGCCAAGGCGATGAACATCGTCGTCGGGCGGCGCATCTTCGGGGACGTCGCGGTCGGCGTCGAGGGCGGCGGGCCGCAGAAGCGCCTGTTCTTCTTCGTACCCTGGCGCGGCGGCACCATGATCGGCACGCAGTACGTCGAGCACGACGGGCCGCCGGGCTCCTGCGCGGTCACCGCAGCGGACCTCGAGGGGATGACGGCTGCGGTCAACCGCATCCACCCCGGCGCCGGGCTGGCGGCGGCGGATGTCCGGTTCGCGCACGTCGGCCTGCTGCCGCTGGACCCGTGCGCCGACGTCTCGGCGGCCGCCGAGGCGCGCCTGCTCCCGCGCCCCCGCGTGATCGACGCCGCGCGCGAGCTGGGGGCCGAGGGGCTCATCGCCGTCCTCGGGATCAAGTACACGACAGGCATGACCGTCGCCGCTCGGGCGATCGACCTCGCGTGCCGCAAGCTCGGGCGCGCCGCGGGCTCCGTGTCGCAGGCGCGGCGCGATCAACCGCAACGCGCGGCCCCGGCGGCAGCGGGCGTCGACGCGGAAGCGACGCGCCGCATCGACCCCCGCCAGCCGACGACCGTCGCGGACGTCCGGCGCGCGGTGCGCGAGGAGATGGCCCTCGCGCTCACGGACATCGTGCTGCGCCGCACGCCGCTCGGCACGTTCGGCAACCCGGGGCGCGATGTCCTGGAGGCGTGCGCGCTCGCCGCCGGCGACGAGCTGGAGTGGGACGCGCCGCGGCGGGCGCGCGAGATCGCGCTCATGGAGGCCGAGTACGCGCGGCTGCTGGGGGGACGGACGTCGTGAGGGAGACGCCGGACATCGAGACCGCCTCCGACGGCTACGCCGGTCGCTTCTCCGGGCCGGTCGGCGCCTGGCTGCTGTCCGTCCAGGAGCGGGCCGTGCGCGAGCTGCTCGGCCCCGCGGCGGGCAGGACGCTGCTGGACGTCGGCGGCGGGCACGCGCAACTCGCCGGGCCGCTCGCGCGCGCCGGCTGGGGCGTCACCGTCCAGGGCAGCGACCTCTCGTGCGCCCGGCGACTCGCCTCCTCCGGCGGGGCCGGCGCCGTCCCCTTCGTCGCCTCCGACATCCTGGCGCTGCCGTTCGCAGACGGCGCCTTCGACTGCATCGTCAGCGTGCGGCTGCTCTCGCACCTCGAGCGCTGGCCCGCGCTCGTGGCCGAGATGTGCCGCGTCGCGCGGGAGGCCGTGGTCGTGGACTACCCGACGACCGAGAGCGTCAACCGCGTCGCGCCGGCGCTCTTCGGCGCGAAGAAGAAGCTCGAGGGCAACACGCGCACCTTCACGCTGTTCACGCACCGGCAGGTCGCGGCCGCCTTCGCGGCGAGCGGCTTCGCTCCGGCGGGCCGCACGGGACAGTTCTTCCTGCCGATGGTGCTGCACCGCGCCCTGCGCTGCCGCCCCTGCTCGGCGGCCCTCGAGGCAGCCTGCCGCGGGCTGGGGCTCACGGCGCGCTGGGGCTCGCCCGTGATCGCGCGCTTCGAACGCAGCGGCCGGGCCGGCTAGGGGAGCAATCCCTCCGCCTTGTACCAGAGATAGGTGCGGCGCAGCCCCTCGTCGAGCCCGATCTTCGGCGCGTAGCCGAGGTCGCGCTTGGCCGCGTCGATCCGGAACGCGCGGTTCTGCCGGTACCAGTCCACGCGCCGCGGGAAGATCGGCGGCGTGATCCCGAAGGGCTTGCAGGCCTTCTCGACGATGTGCCCGACCACGATCACCGGCCAGACCGGGTAGTGCGGGACCTTCACCGCGACGCCCATCGCCCTGGCGACGCGGCGCACGAGGTCCTCGATCTGGACGTACTCCTCGTCCGCGATGAGGTAGACCTTCCCGTCGCCCTTCCCCGGCGCCATCGCCAGCACGTGCGCGTCCACGAGATTGTCGATGTAGAGCGGATGGTAGAGCGTCCGGCCGCTGCCGAACATCGGAAACGTCCCCTTCGCGACGCGGCGGAAGATCATGAAGAAGCGCTCCGGGTCGCCGGGCCCGTAGATCGCCGCCGGCCGCAGGATCACCGTGGCCATCCCCTGCCGCGCGAACTCCGCGACCACCGGCTCGGCCTCGTACTTGGTCTGCTGGTAGTAGTCCGCCGGCGCGATGTTGTGCTCCTCGTCGGTCGGCGGGTTCTTCACGTCGCCGTGGACGCCGCAGGTGCTGCAGTAGATGAACTTGCGCACGCCGGCGGCCTTCGCCTCCTCGAGGCACACGCGCGTGCCGCCCACGTTCACGTCCCAGTAGTGCTGCTCCGGGACGTTGAGCTCGCGGAAGGCCGCCGCCAGGTGCTGCACGACCTCGACGCCCGCCATGCAGCGGCGCACGACGTCCCGGTCGACGACCGAGCCGATGACGACCTCCGCGCCCCAGGCGCGCAGCTCCTCGGTCTTGAGCCCCTCCTTGTAGTCCAGGGCCACCACCGAGTGGCCGTCGTCGAGCAGCCGCTTGACGAGGGCCTTGCCGGTGAAGCCGGTGCCGCCGGTGACGAGAATGCGCACGCTTGTCCTCCTTGCCGTGTGTCGGAGGGGTATCTCATAGCAGGAATGCCGCCGTTGTTCAAACGCCCGCGCCCTGATCCGCGCGCACGCGGCACGGCTGCTTCTCTGATCCGCGCGAGCGCGCGGATCGGGGGCGGCGCATCTGGCACAATACGCGCCATGCACGCCCCTGCCGCGCCCCGCCTCCGCACCGTCGTCGCCTTCGCCGCCGTCGCCCTGTGCCTGCGCGCCTGTGCGCTCTCGGCCGGGCCCGGCATCGAGGCGCACTACCACCCCGACGCCCCCAAGCAGGTCCGCGCCGTCGAGCAGTTCCTCAGGGGCGACTACCTCTACGTCCAGAACATGCACAACCTCGACGGCTACCCGCTCTTCGACAGCCACCTGGTCGAGTGGCTCGTCCGCGCGGGGAACCCGCCGCTGCAGGCGGCGCGGCGCTTCCTCGGGCTCGCGGCCCCCGGGGACGCCGGGGCGCCGCCGGGGCCGCTCGCCATCACCTGGGTCATGCTGCTCTGGAACGCCTCGCTGTCAGCCGCCGCCGTGGCGCTCGCCGTCGCGCTGGGCCGGCGCTTCGGCGCCCTCGCCGCGGTCCTGGCCGGGACGTTCGCCGCCCTCTCCCCGCTGGACGTCGCCGCCGCGCACTACACCACCGGGGACACGGCCGCCGCCTTCTTCGCCCTGGCGACGGTCTACCTGGCCGTGCGGATCGTCGAGACCGGCCGGGTGCTCCACTACGTCCTCGCCGCGCTGGCGACCGCGGCGGCGTTCTCGTCGAAGTACCACGCCGCCGAGGCGGGGACCGCCGTCCTGCTCGCCCACCTGCTGCGCCACCCCGGCCTGGAGGTCGTGCGCTCACCCGCCGCCTGGCGCCGGGCCGCGGCCGCCGCCGTCGCCCTCGCCGCCGGCGCCGTGCTCACCTCGCCCGCGCTGCTGGTGAACTTCTCGTGGACGCTGCGCAGCATCCGGGACTTCTTCGGCTGGGTCGCCGACTACGGGCTCAGCGAGGCCGACCTGATGCTCTCCTTCGGCGCCCGCCTGCTCTGGAGCGCCGGGGACAACGGCCTGCAGATCGTGCGCGCGGCGGGCGCCCCCGCGCTGGCGGGGGCGGCGCTGGCGCTGTTCCTGGCGCGGCCTCGCAGAACTGCCTGGGTGGTCGCCTCGCTGCCGCTGGCGCACCTGGCGATCGCCTTCGCGATGAAGCCGGTGGGGCACCCGGTCCACCACCTCCCGGCCGTCCTCCCGCTGATGGTCCTCGCGGCAGCGGGGTGCGCCGCGCTCGCGGGCGGCGCCGCGCTCGCGCTCGCCGGCATCCTC
>DATDCY010000200.1 GCA_036524115.1 bacterium
GGTCAGCGTCCGCACCGTCGCCATCACCTCGGCCATGACACGTGCCGAAAGAGCCTAAGGAACTCGGCCCCTCCCGACTCCTCGAAGTCGTAACTCGCCGCGCCTGGCGAGCCTGGCTCAAGGCGCATGCCGGCACCGCCAGCGAGACTTGGCTCGTCTTCTGGAAGAAACACACCGGGCACGCCACGCTCGTCTACAACGACGCAGTCGAGGAGGCGCTGTGCTTCGGCTGGATCGACAGCACCGTGCGGCGGCTGGACGACGACCGCTACGCCCAGCGTTTCACGCCGCGCCGGCCAGGCCGGCCCTACTCACAGGCGAACAAGGAAAGGCTGCGCTACCTGGCGGCCAAGGGGCTGGTCGCGCCCGCGGTCCTCGCCACCCTCGACTTCCTCGACGAGAAGGACTTCCCCATTGCGGCCGACATCCTGGCCGCGCTCAAGGCGGAGCCCGCCGCCTGGCGGAACTTCCAACGGTTCCCGCCGGCCTACGTGCGCATCCGCGTCGGCTTCGTCGAGGGCGCCCGCCGCCGCCCGCAGGAGTTCGCCAAGCGCCTGCGGCACTTCGTCCGCATGACGAAGGAGAACCGCCGCTTCGGCTTCGGCGGTATCGAAAAGCACTACGATCGGTCCTGAACGGGAGCCTGCCTACGATTTCGTCCTAATCTCTCCGTCGGGCAACTCAAGCACAAAGCCCCTCTCACTCCTGGAGTCTGGAAGGACAACGGCGCTCATTGCGTCGGCTCGTTCACAAGATGCTCGATCACTTCCCTGAGGTGAGGTATATCGCCCGTGACCGTAGACCACACCTCTTCCAGATCGACTCCAAAATACTGATGGACAAGTACGTTCCTCATGGCGATGACGTCGTCCCAAGGGATAGTGGACGCACTTTCCCTCAGCGTTGGCGACAGACGGCTCGCGGCCTCTCCGATGATCTGGATGTGATGAATCATCCAGACCTGGAGGAGTTCGTCGGCGAGGAACTGTTCCTTCCCCGCTGCGACCCGCTGCTCGATCTTGGCGATGGCCTCCAGAATGTCCAGGAGGCGGGCCCGGTCGTCCCTCATACAGGAACGGCGTCGCGCAGAACCCGTTCGCGAACGCGAGGGCGGAGGCCCCGTTCGCTCACCACATCCACTTTCCGACCAAGGAGCGCCTCGAGTTCGCGCACCAACGCGGCATGCTTGAGCAACGTCACGCCCGGATCGAGCTGCACGAGCAGGTCGACATCGCTATCGGGCCCGGCTTCTCCTCGCGCCAGGGAGCCGAAGACGCGGATATTCCGTGCACCGTACCGCTCGGCGATACGCAGCACTTCCGCACGCTTCGTCCCCAGGAGTTCCGCAACCGTCATGAAGCAATCATATTCCCCGAGGGTGACGCCTGCAAGAAGAGGCCCTCCGTAGCCTCCGCTACTTCTTCGCCCCGTAGGTCGCGTCGACGAAGACCGCCAGCGCGGTCAGGCGCGCGTCGTCCCACGCCAGCGCCTTGCCCGCGAGCGGGTTCACGATGCAGGTCTGAATCGCCTGATCGAGCGTGCGCACGCCGCCCAGAGCGACCTTCGGGAACCGCGCCTTGCCCGCCCAGCCGCTGCCGTCCGAGTGGCAGGAGGCGCAGCTCTTGCCGTTCGTCCCGAGCGACGCGTCCTTGAAGAGGGCCGCGCCCTTGGCGGCGGCGTCCGAGAGCTCGTCCGCGAAGGCCGCGCCGCAGACCGCGAGGGACACGAACAGACACACCGAGAACAGCACCAGGGAACGCTTCTTCATGACCGGACACCTCCACGTTGACTGACGACACTGGGCATCCCCGACAGCCGGGGCTCGTGTCCGGAAGATAGGTTCCATGCGCCGTTCCCGCTACTCCTTCTTGCCCAGCATCCCCCGCAGGATGTCGATCGGGATCGGGAAGAGCGTCGTCGAGTTGTTCTCGGTGGCGATCTCCGCCAGCGTCTGCAGGTAGCGCAGCTGCAGCGCCGCCGGGTGGGCGTCGATGATGTCCGCGGCCTCCCCGAGCTTCTGCGCCGCCTGGTACTCCCCCTCGGCGTTGATGACCTTGGCGCGGCGCTCGCGCTCGGCCTCGGCCTGGCGCGCCATCGCCCGCTGCATCTCCTGCGGCAGGTCGACGTGCTTGACCTCGACGTTGGCGACCTTGATCCCCCAGGGGTCGGTGTGCTTGTCGAGGATCTCCTTGAGTTCCGAGTTGATCTTGTCCCGGTGCGCAAGCAGGTCGTCCAGCTCGGCCTGCCCGAGGATGCTGCGCAGCGTCGTCTGCGAGAGCTGGCTGGTCGCGTAGCCGTAGTTCTCGACCTCGACGATCGCCTTGTCCGGCTCGAGGACGCGGAAGTAGACGACGGCGTTGACCTTCACCGAGACGTTGTCGCGGGTGATGACGTCCTGCGGCGGCACGTCCAGCACGATCGTCCGCAGCGAGACCTTCACCATGCGGTCCACGACGGGGATGAGCAGGATCAGGCCGGGGCCCTTGACGCCGATCATCCGCCCGAGCCGGAAGATGACGCCCCGCTCGTACTCGTTGAGCACCCGGATGGCGCTCGCGAGGAAGAAGACCACGAACAGCACCAGCACGAGGGGCACCGAAAACATCGGCATCGCTATTTCTCCTCCTGGTCCTTGCGGACCTCCAGGGACAGACCGTTGACCGCGACCACCCGGACGCGGTCCCCTTTGCGCACGTCGCCGGCGCCTCTGGCGCTCCAGATCTCGCCGTGCACGAAGACATTGCCCGTGGGCGCCAGGTCCTGGAGCGCCTCGCCGACGGCGCCGACCATGCCCTCGCGGCCGCTCGCCGGGGGGCGCCGGCGCGCCTTGAGCGCCAGCCGCAGCACCACGAGGAAGAACAGCGAGGTCACGGCGACCATGGGCACGATCGCCGCCAGCGAAACCCGCAGCCACGACACGGGCGAGCGCACGAGCATCATCGAGCCGAGCGTCAACGCGATGACGCCGCCGACCCCGAGGATGCCGTGACTGACGACCTTGATCTCCGCGAAGAAGAGGATCAGCGACAGCAGGATCAGGAGCAGGCCGGCCCCGCTGACCGGCAACTGCTGCAGCGCGTAGAACGCGAGGATCAGCGCGATGCCCCCGACGACCCCGGGAAAGATCACGCCTGGGTGCGCCAGCTCGAAGAAGATCCCGATCACCCCGAGCATCAGCAGCAGGTAGGCCACGTTCGGATCGGAGAGCCAGTCGAGCACGCGGCGGCGCCAGTCCATCGGCAGCCGCTCCACGGGCCGCCCGGCGGTGCGGAGGACGACCAAGCCCTCCGTCCGCTTGATCTCGCGCCCCTCCAGCGCCCCGAGCAGCCCGTCGAGGTCCGGCGCGATGAGGTCGATCACCTTCTCCTTGAGGGCCTGCGTCTCGGTCAGCGAGGCGCTGTCCCGGACGGCCTTCTCCGCCCAGTCCCCGTTGCGCCCGTGCCGCTCGGCGAGGCTGCGGGCGTACGCGGCGGCGTCGTTGACGAGCTTGCCCGCCACCGTCGCGTCGCCGACGCCCCCGCCGAGGCCCACCGGGTGCGCCGCGCCGATCGTCGTCCCCGGCGCCATCGCCGCGACGTCCGCGGCGAGCGTGATGAACGTGCCCGCCGAGGCCGCCCGGGCGCCGGAGGGCGCGACGTGGACCGCCACCGGCAGCGGCGCGTTGAGGATCGCCTGGGTGATCGTGCGCATGGAGGCGTCGAGGCCGCCAGGCGTGTCCAGCTCGATCACCAGCAGGGCGGCGCCGCGCTCGCGCCCGGTCTCCACCGCGCGCTCCACGTATTCGGCGACGGAGGGCGAGATGGGCCCGCGGATGCTGGCCACGACGATCCCGCCCTCCCGGGCCGCCGCGACCGCAACGGGGGGCGCCGCCGTCGGCGCC
>DATDCY010000201.1 GCA_036524115.1 bacterium
ACCACGCCGTGCCGCTCGTCTCGCGAGACGGCGTCTGCGGTGTGCTGCACGCGCTGCTCGCGCCCGGGGCCGCCCCCGGCGCGGGCGAGTGCGCGTTCCTCGACCGCGTCGCCGCGCTCCTCGGCGCCGAGCTGCAGCGCCGGCGCCTCGAGGAGGAGCACCGGCGGCTCGAGAGCCGCTTCCTGCAGGCGCAGAAGCTCGAGGCGGTCGGGCGGCTGGCGGGCGGCGTCGCGCACGACTTCAACAACATCCTCACGGCGATCACGAGCTACGCCGAGCTGGGCCTGCTGCGCCTCGACGGCGCCAGCCCGCTGCGGCGCAACTTCGGCGAGATCCTCGCCGCGGCCGACCGGGCCGCGCTCCTGACCCAGCAGCTGCTCGCGTTCTCGCGCAGCCAGCACCTGGCCCCGCGGCCCGTGGACCTCGGGGCCGTCATCGCCGAGATGGGGAAGATGCTCCGGCGCCTCCTCGGCGAGGACGTCGAGCTCGAGGTCCGCGCAGCGCACGGGGCGGCGCGCGTGTTCGCGGACCCCGTGCAGGTGGAGCAGGTGGTGATCAACCTGGCGCTCGCCGCCCGCGACGCGCTGCCCGGCGGCGGCAGACTGCTGATCGAGACCGAAGGGGCCGGGGGCGACGCCCGCGGCGCGGCGCTCCGGCTCTCGTTCCGGGGCCCCGGCGCCGGCACGCTCTCCGAGGAGCGCGGGGAGCGCGAGGACCGCCCGGGGGCGCCGCTCGGCCTCGCGGCCGTGCGCGGCATCGTCGAGCGCTCCGGGGGCGACTTGCGCATCTTCGCGGAGGACGGCGGCACGGTCGTGCACGTCCGCTTTCCCGGCACCGACCCGGGGAAGGACGCCCCCGCCGGCGCGATCGCGCCGCAGCGCGGCAGCGAGACGATCCTGCTGGCCGAGGACGACGAGTCCGTGCGCTGCGTCATCGGCGTGGCCCTGCGCGACCTCGGCTACCGCGTCGTGGAGACCCGGGGCGGGCGCGAGGCGCTGGATGCGGCCAGGCAATCCGGGCCCGTCGACCTGCTGCTCGCGGACGTCGTGATGCCGGGCATGAGCGGCCCGCAGCTCGCCCGGGAGCTGCGCCGGGCGAGCGGGCCGCTGCGCGTGCTCTACGTCTCCGGCTGCACGGACGAGGTCCTGGAGCGCCACGGCGCGCTCGCCGCGGGCGCGCACCTGCTGCGCAAGCCCTTCAGCCCGGCGATGCTCGGCGACCGGGTCCGCCGCGTGCTCGACGCGCCGCCCAGCCCTGCATGAGTGCGTCGCCCCGGCCGACCGGCGTCCACCGCTTCGACCGCCTCGAGCTGGCCGGCTCCTTCGGCGACCTGGGGACGTTCCTGCCGATCGTCGTCGCGATGATCCTCATCAACGGACTGAGCCCCTCGGCGGTCCTGCTCTCCTTCGGCTTCTTCTACGTGTTCACCGGCCTCTTCTACCGCCTGCCGGTGCCGGTCCAGCCGCTCAAGGCGGTGGGCGCGATCGCGATCGCAAGCCCGGCCGTCGTGACGGCGCCGGTCATCGGGGCCGCGGGCATCCTCTTCGGCGCCGTGATGCTGGCGCTCTGGGCCTTCCGGCTCGTCGACCTGGCGGCCCGCCTCTTCACCGCGCCGGTCGTGCGGGGGATCCAGTTCTCGCTCGGCGTGATCTTCCTGAAGAAGGGGATCGAGCTGATCGCGAGCCGCGCCCTGTTCATCGACGGGCGGCCAGGGCCGCTCGCCGGCTGGCACGTCAATCTCTGGCTCGGCCTGGTGGTCTTCGTGCTCGTGCTCGCGCTCCTCGACAACCGGCGCTTCCCCGCGGCGCTCGTCGCGCTCGCCGTCGGCCTCACGGTGGGGATTCTCGCCGGCGGGATCGGCGACGTCCCGCTGGCGATCGGGCCCACCGCCCTGCGCGTCTCCATCCCGGACGCCGCGGCGTTCCGCACCGCCGCCATCCTGCTCGTGCTCCCGCAGATCCCCCTGACGATCGGCAACGCCTGCGTCGGGACGGCCGCGACCGCCGCGAGCCTCTTTCCCGGCGACCCGCGGCTGGACAGGGCCCAGGCCGGCGGCTTCGCCTTCACCATGGGCCTCGCCAACATCCCGGCCGGGCTCCTCGCGGCGGTCCCGATGTGCCACGGCACCGGCGGGCTCGTCGCCCACCACCGCTTCGGGGCGCGCTCCGGCGGCGCGCCGGTCATCATCGGGCTGCTCCTGATCGCCATGGCCCTCGGCTTCGGGCACCTCGGATTCGCGCTGCTGGCGTCCATCCCCAACTCGGTGCTCGGCGTCCTCCTGGTGTTCGCAGGGCTCGAACTGTGCCCGCTCATCCGCAGCCTCAAGACGAACGAGGAGTACTTCGTCGCGCTGCTGATCACCGGGATCGCGCTCGCCGTGCCGAACATGGCGTGGGCGTTCGGCACGGGGATCATCGTCGACCTCGTCATCCGCCACCTGAAGGTGAAGATCTAGCCCGCGGGCGCCTGCGCGGGTCTTTTCCGCGCCTGCGGCGTTGGACCTCGCTTCGCTCGTGCGGCGACCGCCAGGTCGCCTCCTCGCGAGCTGCGGTCCTGCCTTGCAGGGACGAAAAATCCCTCGCGCATGCGCTCGCGGGGGATTCCAGGGTCGCCGATGACAATCGCAGCCGATGCCCTGTGGGGGTGACAGCGGCGAAGCCGCGCCAGAGGGGGCAGCCCCCCTATGGAAGCGACGGCCAGGTGGAGTCGCCGTGCCGCGCGCGTTACCCGTCGCTGAAGGGTCGGTCGGCTCGCTCCGTGACCTCGTTCAGGCGGCGTTCCAGCTCGAGCCGCGCGGCCTCGAAGGCGGCGTCCCCGCCGTCCGCGGGCGGCACCAGCGGCTCGCCGTACACCACCCGCGCCCGCGCGAACGGCTTCGGCAGCAGGAACCCGTCCCAGCTCCGGAACGTCCAGTGGCGGGAGAAGCCGATGGCCGCCGGCACGACCGCGGCGCCGGCGAGCCGCGCCACGAGCAGCACCCCCGGCTGCAGCCGGTAGCGCGGCCCGCGCGGGCCGTC
>DATDCY010000202.1 GCA_036524115.1 bacterium
GCGGTCGCGGTGGCGATCACCCTCTTCGGGCCGGAGTCCGGCGCGGCACTGGCCACGGTCGTCGGCGTGCTCGTGGAGGTGCCGGTGATGCTCTCGGTCTGCAGCTTCTGCAACCGGACGCGGCACTGGTTCCCCGTCCCGGGCGGCTCGACGGCGGGGCGCTGCGCGGCCGCGAACGGAGGCACCTTCTGATGGCGCAGGCGACCCTTCCCACTCTGCCGACGCTGCCGGCCGAGCCGCAGCGCGATGAGACGTTTCACCGCTGGGCCGCCGCCCTGGCGCTGGTGACGATCTTCTACAACATCGTCGAGGGCGTCGTCTCCGTCTGGTTCGGCGCGGCGGACGAGACGGTCGCCCTGTTCGGGTTCGGCGTCGACTCCTTCGTGGAAGTCATTTCCGGGATCGGCATCTGGCACATGGTCTGGAGACTGAGGAACCGGCCGGCCGGCACGCCCGACGAGTTCGAGCGGACGGCGCTGCGGGTGACCGGCGCGGGGTTCTACCTCCTGACGGCGGGCCTCGTCGCCACGGCGACGGTGCAGCTCGCGCGGGGATCGCGGCCGGAGACGACCGTCTGGGGGATCGTCATCTCGGCCGTCTCGATCGTCTCCATGCTGGCGCTCGTGCACTACAAGCGCACGATCGGCCGGCGCTACGGCTCGGCCGCCCTGCTGGCCGACGCCAACTGCACGCTGACCTGCATCTACCTCTCCGTGGTGCTGCTGGCCGCGAGCATCGGCTACGAGGCGACGGGGATCGGCCTGCTGGACTCGGCCGGCGCGCTCGGGATCGCCTGGTTCTCCTGGCGGGAGGGGCGCGAGGCCTTCGGGAAGGCCGCGGGCAACTTCACCTGCTCGTGCCAGGGGGCGTGCGGGAAGCCCTGAGGCGGCGACGGCGGCTCACTCGATCAGCACGAGCGCGAAGTAGTTCCACCGGCCAAAGGTTTCCTTCCGCGTGTCGATCTCGAAGCCGTTGTTTCTCGCTGTCTTGAAGACGTCGATCCCGCAGGCCTCCATGAGCGGCCGGACCCTGATCTTCTTCTGCTCCGCGGTGTGGGGCCCGCCCGGGGCCTCCGCCTCGCCGGAGGGTCAGGTCGCCCCCTCGGGTCCCGACGTCAACGCCGTCAGAGCGAAGGCCTTGTAGTAGCCCGCGCGGTAGGCCTCCCCCTCCAGGTGCACGGCGGCCTCGGACAAGGCCTTTCCCTTGTCGCTGGTGAGAAGGATCGCCTTGCGATACTCCTTCATGACGGATCTCGTGCTCGCCGTGTCCGGAGCGCACGGCGGGTGATAGGCGTCCTTGCCGTGGAACGGGCACCCGTAGAGGCACTTCCAGCGCACCCACTCCTCCACGACGACGGAGTCTGTGTCGATGATCTTCGCCTTCGCCGCCCCCAGCTCGAGGGACCTCGCCAAGAGCCGATCCATCCTGTCGTCCATGGAAGACCCTCCGCCGGCGACAACCGCCTCGTTGACCACGGGAAGTTGGACGCTCCGCTTGTCACGCCGTGCCGGCTCCTCCGGGAAGTACGGGCACCGCTTCTCCCGGCACCCGTGCGGATGCCGCGCCGCGACGCCGCACTTCGCCTTTCCCGGCGCGGGAAGCCGGATGCCGAGAGCCTCGCGGAGATACGGAACGACCGCCTCGAGGGCGCCCCGCACGTAAGCCTTGCAGCAGCTCGGCCCGGTGAGATCGGCGATCGCGCGCATCACCCGCGTCGCCGCCTCCATCGTCGTGCGCTGCGGCTCGTCCGTCCCACACTTCGAACCCGTGAGCACGGCGACGCAGGCCCCGAGCGCCGGAACGACGCCGCAGACGCCGGTGAGCCCGCAGTACCCGCCGACGGCCTGCGTGCCGGTGCGGGCGAAGACCTCGTCGACGTCCGCCTGCGTGACGGGACGCGACCCTTCGTTGCGCAGCGCCGCCATCAGGGCGGCCGCGGCAATGTAGGCGTGCTGGCACCCGAGAAACGGCAGCCCGGGCAGATCCATCATGCGCTCGGCGATCTCGAACGGGTCGCGCGAGGCGTTCGTGCGGGCGATGGCCTCGATGCGGGCGAGCGCTTCCCGGTTGTGGCAGGCGTCGCAGACGAAATGTCCCCGGGGACAGCTGATGTAAGCGTGCCCCGCGCCGCCGCAGAGCGTGCAGACGGACGGCGCGGCAGTCTCGCCGTAGATCAGCGGCTCACCGCAGACCAGGCAATGCTCGGTCTGCGGTCCGCCCCCGGCGCCCGCTTCCGCCGCCCGCTCCCCGGCGGGCTGCTCCGCGGGCGTTCAGCAACCGGAGTCGGTGGATTTCAGCCCGTCCGGGTCGGTCATGGCCTCTCCTCCACGGTCCTTGCCACGCACCGTCAATATACGCGCTTGGCCGTTCCCGGTACCTACGTTCCCAGGATCCGGCCGAGGAGGCCCTTCCTTTCGACGACAGGCAGCGCCGGCAGCCCCAGGTGCCGCCGGATCGCGGCCTCCAACTCCTCGTCGCTGACGTCCTTGCCCTCGATCACGATTTCGTCCTCGACCATGATCGCCGGCGCCACCGGCAGGTCCAGCGCGTAGTAGGCGTCAGTGTGGTATTCCGCCTTCGGCTGCGACCGCCGCTCGACGTTCAACTCGTACGTGCCGCCCAGCCTGGGCAGCATCTCCTCGAAGTGCTTTCAGGGCTTGCCTTGCGGCTCGTTGAGAAAGACGCGGATCCTGAGCATGGCCGTTCCTCCTTCGTTTCGGGTCACTCGGCGGCCCGCGCCTGCTTCATGCGGGCGAGAAAGGCGTCGGGGGGGAGATAGTCCACGAGCCGCAGGCGCCGGTCCTCATACCCGTCCGGCCCGAGGAAGACGACCGTCGGCACCCCCTTGATCGCGTACTGTTGCAGCAGGCGCAGCGAGCGGGGGTCCCCGCTGCGCGTCAGGTCCACCTTGATCGCGACGAACTCGGCGGTCGCCAGGGCCACGACCTGCGGATCGTGGAAGGTCTCCTCGTCGAGCCGGCGGCAGGGCGTGCACCAGGCCGCCGAGAAGTCGATGATGACGGAGCGGCCATCGCGGCGCGCGGACGCGAGCAGGTCCTCGCTGTACGGGCGCCACGACAGCCCCGGCCCGCGCAGGAGCCGTCCGCCGACGAGCACGACGGCGATGGCGAGGCCGAGGACGCCGACCGCGCGGCGCACGCGCCGGAACCCCCGCGATCCCTCCCCGCTCCGCGCCAGCCACCCGAGATCGACGCCGGCGGTAAGCGCGACGACGGCCAGCAGACCCAGGCCCGCGTCGGGCGCCAGGAGCGGGCGCACGAAGTGGACGGCCATGCCGACGAGGACCCAGCCCATGAGACGGCGGACCCAGACCATCCACTCGCCCGCGCGCGGGAGCCTCTCCAGCCGGCCGCTGAAGAGCGCCAGAACGAGCAGAGGAAGCCCGAGACCGAGACTCAGCGTGAAGAAGACCGTGAACCCGAGGAGGGCGCTGCCACTGCTCGCCACCCACGTCAGGAGCCCGAGCACGAACGGTCCGATGCAAGGGGCGGCGACCACCCCCATCGTCAGGCCCATGAAGACGCTGCCGAAGTAGCCGGCGAAGGACCGCGATGCGGACTGCGTCAGCCCCGACGGCAGACGAAATTCCCAAAATCCGAAAAGGCTTGCGGCGAAGGCGAGAAGTACGACGGCAACGGCGGCCAGGACGACCGGATTCTGCAACGCGGCGCCCATGAGCCCGCCGGTGAGTGCCGCCGCGACACCGAGCAGCGAGTTCGTGACGGCCAGGCCGCCGACGTAGCAGAGACCGTGCGCGAGGACATTGCCTTTCCCGCCGCCGCGCCCCCCGAAATAGGACACGGTGATGGGAATGATCGGATAGACGCAGGGCGTGAGATTCAAGGCCATCCCGCCGAGGAAGACCCCGAGGAGCGTCCAGGCCAGGCCGAGGCCGCCCTGGGTCGGGGTCGCATTCGCGGTGCCGGCCGGGGCGCTCGCCACCGGCAGGCCGTTCGCCTGCCACTCCGGGAAGCCGGTGGGGTAACGATAGACTTCCCGGTATCCAAGTTGTACGGCCACCCGGGCCGCCGAGTCGCTACGGACTCAGGTGAGGCCCGCTCAGTAGAAGACCAGTGGGCGCTCCTTGTCCGCGCCGAGCGCCCGTGCCAGCGCCCAGCGATTCTTCAGACGTGACCAGGCCGTCGGCTCGAACGGAAAGTTGACCGCCCCGGGGATGTGGCCGGTGCGGTACTCCCAGTCCTGGCGGGTGTCGACGAGCAGCACCCGGCCCGCCGCGCGCTCCAGCAGGCCGCGCGTCTCCGCGAGATCGATGAGGCGGTAGCCGCCGCGGGCGGCCTCGGCCCGGACATCCTCCATCGTGGGAGCGCCGGCGGCCGAAGCCGCGTGAGGCCTCCAGAGGAGAATCGGAATCGCGAGGGCAATGGAGCACCCCGCCCACATGATGGTACGTCGCGTGGGATTTCGCCACCGAGTCATGGTCTTCTCCCCCTCGTCTCAGAGCTCATGGTCACGTGCCTCGCGTTTGCCCCAGGTCCCCGGTCGCCTTCAGTACAGCGCTATCGTTTCGCGGTAGACGGGATAGGCGATCGGCTCTCTGTTCGCATAGCCGATCTTCTTCCGCCTCTTCTCGTCGAGCAGGTGATAGGTCACGACGACGTCGAGCTGTGAAGGCGGATTTCCTCCATCCCGGTTGAACTCAAACGGGAAGGCCGCCGGCTTCCCGAAAGGCAGCCGGGTATCCTTCACGTCCACGATGAATGGCCTCCACATGATGTACCGCTTCATGCGGAAGGAGTCGTGCTTGATCGTTTCTCCGGCCCGGTCGCGCAACGTCAGATCGAGGGTGAGGTGACGGTCCGGGGTGCCCGTGGGCAGGTAGTGGGCCGCCCCCTTGTTCGTCAGAGTGAAGACATACCGCACCCGTCCGCTGCCGAGCTCTTCGCTCTGATGGCTGACCTCGAGTGCGCCCTTGACCATTTCCGGGGCATGGCCGCCATGGAAGAGGTGCCGTCTCCCGCTTCGCATCACCCCGCCGCTCGCGATGGGACGACTGGCCGGCGGCATGTGACACCCGATGCAGTCCGGCCTCTGGCCTCTTTCATTGATCTCGGCCACGGTCCCGCACGGAGGAACCCGATAGAAGGCGTCCCAGCGACCATTCGTGACGACGTGACACCGCGCGCAGGGGCCGAGTCCCGATTTCATGTCCGGGCGGACCGTCACCGGATGAGGGGCCGCTGCCGACTCGAAAGGACCGACGATCCTTCCATCCTGCACGTGGCAGGTCGCGCAGGTGACTCCCTCGTCCCGCAAGGTCGGATCGTAGGATGGGTTGGGCTTGAGGATGGGGTGGAACTTTTCGCGATCCTCGAAGCCGAGAACGAGGTTCTCCTGCTGGTTCTCCAGGGGCGTGTGACAATTCAGGCAGATCTGTTGCGAACCGTCGTACGTGAAGTCCACCTGAAAGTACGGCTCGCTCCACGCCTGCGCGTGCATGCTCCCCGCCCATTCCCGGTAGATGTCCCGATGGCACCCGCCGCATTCCTTCGCGCTGAGAGTACTCAGCCCCTCAGGCGTTGCCGTCGCCATGGGTCTTTCAAATCGCTGGTCCACCACGAATATGGAGAGCGGCCTGACCATGCGCCAGGCGAAGAAGACGGAAAGCAGGGATAGGGCACCGATCCAGACTGTCCGCTTGCGCTTTCCGGCAGCCATCTTCCTTCACCGATCGGCAGCCCCTGTACTCTCGGGACCAAGCCCTCCCCAAGGCGGATCAGAGCGTGATCGTCTCCCGCGACGACATTTCCGCCGCCAGCGTCGGGAGCGTGATGATCCTGACGCTCAGTGTCCGGACAAGACCTGGAACCACATGCGCACCCCGGTGATCGCGATGATCACGGCGATCGCCAGCCGCAGGTACCTGGTGTTGACCTTCTTGCTGACCTTCCCGCCGAGCTGCGCCCCGGGGATGGTGCCGATCACGAGGGCGATCGCGTAGGGCCAGATGATCTGCCCGGTCGCCATCTTCCCGATCGTCCCCGTGACGGCGCCGAGCAGCACGATGCCGAGCGTGCTGCCGATCACGATCCGGGTCGGGAGGTTCAGCAGGTAGATCATCACCGGGATGTAGAGGAACGCCCCGGGCGCGCCGACCATGCCACCGAAGCTGCCGATCGCCAGGCTGACCGCCGCGGCGAGCGGCTTGTTGAACCGGACCTGCTCCGGCGGGACGTCCGCGCCCTGGTCGCGCCGGGGGATGAACATCACGACCGCGGCGATGACCGCCAGGGTCGCGAAGATCGCCAGCAGAAACGCGCTCTTCACGTTCTTCGAGGCCAGTGAGCCCGCCAGATTGCCGATGGCGTTCATGGTGCCCATGACGAGCAGGAGCTGCTTGCTGACGAATCTGTTCCTGTTGTGGACGAGGACCCCGGTCAGCGACGCCGAGAGGACCTGCACCATGCTGACGGCGGCGACCTGCTTCATCGTCAGCAGGCCGACGCCGAGCGCCGGCGGCACGTAGAGCAGCAGCGGGATCATGAAGATCGCCCCGCCGAGGCCGAGGAGACCCGAGAGGAACCCGCCGCCGAGGCCGAGGAGGACGAGCGTGGCGAGAAGCGACCAGGCCACGACTGGCTCCTAGCCGCGGGGCCCGGGGAGCGCCGCCCGCAGCTCCTCGAACGTCACGGTGCCGTCGCGTACGATGACGGTGCCGTCGACGGCCACCGAGGGGCAGGGCGGATCGCTGCCGGGGCGGTAGTCGGCCGAGGTCTTGCGGACGACGACGACCCCGGCGCCGAGTTCAGCCTCCGCACGGGAGGCGGCCTCGAGGTTCGCCCGTCACCTCTTTCCCATCGGGTCGTTGCTGTAGAGCGTGATCGTCGCCTTCGTCATTTCCCTATCCTTTCGTGAAATCCGATCAACCTGCGGCGGCGCGGCCGCCGAATTCGTGCGAGCGCCATCAGCGCACGACGTCCAGCGCCATCCGTGCGCAGGCCGCGAGTATCAGGATCGCCAGCGCGGTCCTGAGCGCGGGCGTCGACACCCGCCGCGAGAGCGCCACGCCGGCCAGCGATCCCGGAAGAATCCCCGCCAGCAGCGCCGCCGCCAGCGGCGGCGGGACCTGCCCCGTGGCGGCCTTCCCGATGAACCCGGCCAGCGAGGCGAAGAAGATGATCACCATGTTGCTGCCCATCGCGACGCGCAGCGGCACCTTCAGGAGGGCCACGGTGAGCGGGATGAGGATGAACGAGCCGCCCTGGCCGACCAGGCCGCCGAGCAGGCCGACGACCAGGGCGATCGCGACCGCGCCGGCGACCGGGAACGCGCCGGGCGCGTAGACGGTCCCGTTCCTGGCCGGCTGCGGGAGGAGGATCAGGGCCGCCGCGGCCAGCGAGAGCAGGAGGAAGAGCCCGAGGAGGAACCGGTGGCTGAACCAGTGCGATCCCGCGCCGCCCGCGAGCGCGCCGGCGAAGATGACGCCGCTCATCACGACGGCGAGGCGCCGGTCGACGTTGCCGGTCCGCCAATGCCCGAACGAGCCGAAGAGGCTGGCGAAGAGCGCCTGTGAGATCGTCAGGCCGCCGACGACGTGCATGGACAGTGGCTCCTGGCCGAGAAGCCGCGGCAGGTACAGCAGCAGCGGCGCGGTCACGATCCCGCCGCCGATGCCGAGGAGGCCCGAGAGCAGGCCCCCGCCGAGCCCGATCAGCAGGACGATCAGCGGCAGCGCCATGTCTTTCGTTCCCCCTCGTCAAGCTAGGCCGCGGGAATCGAAAAAGAAAATTCATAATCCTAATCAGAATGATAAAATCCCCTCATGAAGGGAGGCGCGGTGGGCCGGCCCACGCTGCATCAGCTGCGGGTCTTTCGCACGGTGGCCGCGGAGCGCAGCTTCACCCGGGCCGCCGCTGAGCTCGGGCTGACCCAGTCCGCCGTCTCCGTGCAGGTCAGGGAATTGGGGACGGTCCTCGGGACGCAGCTCTTCGAGGTCCTCGGGAAGAAGGTGCACCTGACCGCCGCCGGCCGGCTGCTGGAGGAGCACGCGGTCCGGATCGAGGGGCAGGTCCGCGAGCTTGCCGAGGCCTTCGCGGCGTTCCACGACGCGCAGGCCGGCTCGGTCCGCATCGGCGCCAGCACCTCGGTGGGGGTCTACTACCTGGCCCCGCTGCTCGCGGAGTTCTCGGCGAAGCACCCGCGGGTGCAGCTCTCGCTCGCGGTCGAGAACACGGCGCACATCGAGGCGCGCCTGCTGCGCAACGAGTCCGACCTCGGGTTCATGGGGGCGCCGGCGGTCTCCGCGGAGCTCGCGTCGGAGCCCTTCCTCGAGGACGAGATCTTCTTCGCCTGCGCGCCGGCGCACCCCCTGGCGCGGGCCGGGGCGGTCGCCCCCGCCCGCGTCGCGCGCGAGCGTCTCATCGTGCGCGAGAGCGGGTCGGCGACGCGGGCGACGATGGAGGCCCACCTCGCGGCCCGCGGCCTCACGTTCCGGGACACGATGAGCCTCGGGTCCGTCGAGGCGATCAAGCAGGTGGTGATGAGCGGGCTGGGCATCGCGTATTTCTCGGGTCTCACCGTCGGCCGCGAACTCGCGGCCGGCTGGCTGGCCCGCATCCGGGTCCGCGGGCTCGCCGCGAGCCGGACGTTCTACCTCGTGCGACATCGCGACCGGAAGGTCACGCCGGCGCTCGGCGCGCTCGCCTCGTTCGCGCGCTCGTGGCGCCCGCGGCGCTAGCCATGTCCCTCGAGCGCAAGATCATCGCGAGCTTCCTGATCAGCGCCGGGCTCGTCGCGGCGCTCGCGCTGGCCGGGGGCGTCAGCTTCGTCGAGATCCGCCGCGAGATCCTCGCCCTGGAGCTCTCGGACACGCTGCGGAGCAAGACGCTGCTGCTGCGCCGGCACGAGAAGAACTACTTCCTCTACGGCGAGGCCAAGGAGCGCGCCGAGGTCCACCGGCTCCTCGACGAGCTGGACGGCACGCTGCGCGTCGAGAGCGCCCGCGCCGGCTCGGCGGCGCTCGCCGGTCTCGCGAGCACCGTGGCCGAGTACCGCGGGCGCTTCGGGCGGATCGAGGGCCTCGCGGCGAAGGTCCGCGCCGGCCTGACCGGCTTTGCCGCGGCCGACCCCCGGGCGCGCCCCTACCTGCCGCTCGCCGATGCCGTCCTGCTGGAGCGGCCGCTGGTGAACGCGGAGGTCCTCGGGCCGCTGCTGCCGCCGGCGGACCGGACGGCGGTGCTGGCCGACCTGACGGCGTTGGACGCCGAGATCTCCGGCCTGCGGCGCAACGGCGAGGAGACGCTGCTCATCGCCCAGGACCTGGACGCGGCGGCGCGCGCCAAGGTCGAGCGGGCGCTCGCGCGCTCGCAGTCCGCCGCGCTGGTGCTCGTGCCGCTGTCCATGCTCGTCGGGGTCGGCTTCCTGGTGGCGATCAGCCACAACGTCGTGCGCCGCCTCAAGCTGCTCACCGCCGTCATCGAGCGCACCGGAGAGGGAGAGTTCTCGCACGATGCGCTCACCGAAGACCAGGCGAGCGACGAGGTCGGCGTGCTCGTGCGCGCGGTCAACCAGATGGAGCGGGGGCTGGCCGCGCGCGACCGCGAGCTGGCCGCGAAGAACGAGGAACTGCTCCAGGGGCGCAAGCTCGCGGCGATCGGCACGCTCGCCTCGGGCGTGGCGCACGAGCTGAACAACCCGTTGAACAACATCTCGCTCGCGGCGCAGATCCTCGCGCGCAGCCTCCCGGCCGGCGCCGGCGGACCGATCGTGCGCGAGACCCTCGACGACATCCTCTCGCAGACGCAGCGGGTGAAGCGGATCGTCGGCGATCTGCTGGAGTTCGCCCGCGAGAAGCCGCCGGAGCTGCGCCGAACCGACCTCGTCGCGCTCGTTCGCGAGGCCGCGGCGCGCGCGATCCCGCCGGGCGGCGCGGTGTCGCTGCGCCTCGCCGGCGAGCCGGGGGTCGCCGTCATGGCCGACGAGCACCTGATCACGCAGGTCTTCGTGAACCTGATCGCCAACGCCGTCGACGCCATGGCGGGCGCCGGCGCGGTGACGGTCACGGTGGCGCGCCGCGCGGGCGGCGTGGAGGCGGCCGTCGCCGACACGGGGCGCGGCATCCCGGCCGAGGAGCTGCCGAAGGTCTTCGACCCGTTCTTCACCACCAAGGAGCGGGGGACGGGGCTCGGCCTGGCCATCGTGTACAATGCCGTCCGCAAGCACGGAGGGAGCGTGGACGTGCGCAGCGAGCCGGGGCGGGGGACGACGTTCACGGTCACCCTGCCGGGGGCGCCATGAGCCTGAAGATCCTGGTCGCGGAAGACGAGGCGATCACCCTCAAGCACCTGACGTACGCGCTCGGGGCGGAGGGGTACGAGGTCGCCGGCGTCGGCAACGGCCTGGACGCGCTGCGCCGGATCGAGCAGGAGCGCTTCGACCTGCTCATCGCCGACATCAAGATGCCCGGAATGGACGGCCTCGCCCTGCTCGCCGCGGTGCGGGAGAAGCAGCCGGGGACCGCGGTCATCATCGTCACGGGCTTCGGCAGCGTCGAGTCGGCGGTCGACGCGATGAAGCGCGGCGCGCTCGACTACGTGACGAAGCCCTACAACCTCGACGAGCTGCTGCTGAAGGTCCGCCGGGTCGCGGAAAAAAAAAGACTTGAGCTGGACAACGAGGCCCTGAGGGCGGCGCTCGGCCTCGACGCCGGCCACCCCTTCGTCGGCCGCAGCCCCGCCTTCCGCCGGATCGCCGAGACGATCGAGAGCATCCGCGGCTCCGACTGCACGGTGCTGCTCACCGGCGAGAGCGGCGTCGGCAAGGGGCTCGTCGCCCGCCTGATCCACCGCAACAGCCCGCGGCGCGACCGCCCCTTCCTCGCGCTCAACTGCGCGGTGTTCACCGAGGAGCTGCTCGCGAGCGAGCTGTTCGGCCACGAGCGGGGGGCGTTCACGGGAGCGGTCGCGTCCAAGCGCGGCCTCCTGGAGGTCGCCGACGGCGGCACGCTCTTCCTCGACGAGATCGCCGAGATGCCGCCGGCGCTCCAGGCCAAGCTGCTCAAGGTGATCGAGGACCGGGAGTTCTTCCGGGTCGGCGGGACGCGCGCGCTGCGCGTGGACGTGCGCTTCCTCGCGGCCACGAACCAGAACCTGCCCGCGCTGCTCGCCGCGGGGCGCTTCCGCGAGGACCTCTTCTACCGGCTCAACGTGATGGACGTGCGGATCCCGCCGCTGCGGGAGCGGCGCGAGGACATCCGGCCGCTGGCCCGGCACTTCCTGGAGAAGCACGCGCGCAAGGCCGGCAAGGCGATCGCCGGCTTCGCCCCGGAGGCGCTGGCGATGCTGCGCGCCTACGGCTTCCCGGGGAACGTCCGCGAGCTGGAGAACATCGTCGAGCGCGCCGTGATCCTTGAGAAGAGCGGGCGCATCCAGCCCTCGAGCCTGCCGGAGAGCATCGCGCTCTTCGCCGTGGAGTCGCTCGCCGCCGAGCGCGTCAAGACCCTCGACGAGCTCAACCGGGAGTACGCCCAGAAGGTGCTCGAGCACGTCGAGCAGAACAAGGCGAAGGCGGCCGCGCTGCTCGGGATCTCGCGCACGAGCCTCTGGCGGATCCTCAAGCGGGAGGAGGCGCCGGAGTGAGCGGGAGGCGCCGGCCGCGGTGTCCCTGAGGCGCAAGATCCTGCTCGGCGCGCTGCTCGGCGCGGCCCTCATGGCGGGGCTCTCGGCGTTCCTCTATGCCAACTTCGTCGAGATCCGCGCCGAGACCGCCTTCCTCGAGCTGACGGACACCGTGCGCAGCAAGTCGCTGCAGCTGCGCCGGCACGAGAAGAACTTCCTGCTCTACGCGCCGGCGACCGCCGGCGCGGAGGCCGCGGCGATCGGCTCGTACCTCGACGAGCTCGACGCGATCCTCACCCGCGTGCCGGAGCCGGGCAGCGGGCTGGCCGCCTCGCTCGGTCCGCTGGTCCGGGAGTACCGGGCGCAGTTTGCGCGGATCGAGACGCTGGTGAGCGTCATCGCGGCCGAGTCCGCGGCGCTGCAGGCGCGCTCGCCGGCCTACGGGCGGGTGCGGGGTCTGATCGAGGCGAACTTCCTCGATCGGCCGCTGGCCGACGCCGCGTACCTGCGGTCCGACCACGCCCTGGCCGAGGACGACCGGCTCATTCTCTGGCTGCAGGAGCTGGACACCCTGATCACGGGGCTGCGCAGGACGGGCGAGAACATCCTCACGGCGTCGAAGGAGCTGGACAGCCGCGCGCGCGAGAAGGTCGACGCCGCCATCCGCCGCTCGCAGACCGCCCTCTTCGTCCTCTACCCGGTCTTCCTGGCGGCGGCGCTGGGCGCCGCGGCGCTGACCGCCGGCAGCCTCGTGCGCCGGCTGCGGCTGCTCACGACCCTGGTGGAGGAGACGGGCGCCGGCCACTATCCCGCCCCGCCGCCCGTGGGCGCGGCCGGCGCGGGCGGGGACGAGGTCGACCTGCTCACGCAGAAGTTCTACCTGATGGAGGAGCAGCTCCAGCGCCACGAGCGGGAGCTGGTGCAGGCGAAGAAACTGGCGGCGATCGGCACGCTCGCCTCCGGCGTGGCGCACGAGCTGAACAACCCCCTGAACAACATCTCGACCAGCGCCCAGCGCCTGCTGAGGAAGACGGGCGAGGAAACGCCGCCGGCGGTCAGAAAGGGCCTCGAGGACATCCACGGGCAGACGCTGCGGTTGAAGAGCATCGTCGGCGACCTGCTGGAGTTCGCGCGCTCGCGCGAGCCGCACCTCGCGGCGGTCGAGCTCGGCGAGCTGGTGCGGTCGGCCTGGCGCGCCGTCGCCGCCTCGCGCGAGGCGGGAGGGGTCGAGCTGCGGGTGCGCCTGACCCCCCCGGAGATCGTGCTGGAGGCCGACCGCGGGCAGCTCGAGCGCGTGTTCATCAACCTCTTCACGAACGCCGTCGACGCCATGCCCGCCGGCGGGACGCTCACCGTGAGCGGGGAGGAGGACGGCGAGGTGACGATCCGCGTCGCGGACACGGGCGGCGGCATCCCGCCCGAGCAGCTCGAGAAGGTCTTCGAGCCCTTCTTCAGCGGCAAGGAGCGCGGCACCGGCCTCGGCCTGGCGATCGTCTTCGGCATCGTCCAGCGCCACCGCGGGGCGATCCGCGTCGAGAGCGTCCCCGGCGCCGGGACCGCGTTCACGATCACGCTGCCGCGCTCGGCGGCGGCCGGCGGGAGCGCCGCCGCAGGCGGTGGGGGATGACGCGGCTGCGCATCCTCGTCGCCGAGGACGAGCAGATCACGCTCGACAACCTCGTCGAGACGCTGCGCGACGAGGGGCACGCCGTCACCGGCGTTCGCGACGGCGCCGAGGCGCTCGCGGCTGTCGAGCGCGGCCGGTACGACCTGCTGATCACCGACATCAAGATGCCGAAGCTCGGCGGGCTCGAGCTGCTCGAGAAGGTGCGGGAGCGCTCGCCGGAGACGGGGGTCATCGTGCTCACCGGGTTCGGCAGCATCGGCTCCGCCGTCGAGGCGATGCGCAAGGGCGCGATCGACTACCTCACCAAGCCCTACGACCTCGACGAGCTGACGCTGCGGGTGGCGAAGATCGGCGAGGACGTCGCGCTGCGGCGGGAGAACGCGGCGCTCCGGAGCTCCGCCGGCGCGGGCGGGCAGGCGCGGGTCATCGCGCGCAGCGCGAAGATGCAGGAGGTGCTCGCGACGGTCGAGCGGCTGCGCGATTCCGACGTCAACCTGCTGCTGCTCGGGGAGACGGGCGTGGGCAAGACGCTGGTGGCGCGCGCCGTCCACCAGGCGGGGCGCCGGCGCGACCTGCCGTTTCTCGCGCTCAACTGCGCGACGCTCACCGAGGAGCTGCTTGCCAGCGAGCTGTTCGGCCACGAGAAAGGCGCCTTCACCGGCGCGGTCGCCGCCAAGAAGGGCCTCGTCGAGATCGCCGACACCGGCACGCTCTTTCTCGACGAGATCGCCGAGCTGTCGCCCGGACTCCAGGCCAAGCTGCTCAAGGTCGTCGAGGAGGGGGAGTTCTACCGCGTGGGCGGCACGCGGCCGCTCCACGTCGACGTGCGCTTCATCGCCGCCACGAACCAGAACGTGCGCGCCCTGATTGCCGAGGGGCGCTTCCGGGAGGACCTCTACTACCGGCTCGACGTGATGGAGATCGTCGTCCCGCCGCTGCGCGAGCGCCCGGAGGACATCCGGCCGCTGTGCGCGTTCTTCCTCCAGAAGCACCTGCCAAAGTCCCGCAAGCGCATCACCGGCATCTCGGAGGAGGCCCTCGCGGTCCTCAAGCAGTACAGTTTTCCCGGGAACGTGCGCGAGCTGGAGAACATCATCGAACGGGCGATCATCCTGGAGCACGGACCGGTCATCTCCCCGGAGAGCCTGCCGCAGGGGATCCGCGTGCTCCGGGTCGGCACCGTCGACCCGGACCGGGTGCGCACCGTGGACGAGGTAGTCGCCGACTACGCGCGGCAGGTGGTGAAGATCGCCGGCGGCAACCGGACGCGGGCGGCGGAGATGCTCGGGATCTCGAGGACCAGCCTTTGGAAGATCCTCAAGGAGGATGAGCGTTGACGGCGTTCAGAATGTGAACACTGACATCTCCGACCGGCCCGGCTTCCAGCTCAAGACAAAAAATAACGTCTTTTCAGCACCTTAGAGTCGCCGGTTCCGCGATTCCCCGTGACCGCCTAGCCGGAACAAGTCGTCCATAAATTGAACAGCCCCGTGGGCCAACACTAAAATACTGAATAAATACAGCGCGTTATATTTGTGGCACCGTCCGTGCAATCTCCTCCGGCAGAGCCATCAAGAACGAGGAGGAAAGATGAAGCGGAACATCCTGTTCGTGACTGATCGCAGCGACGACGCCGACGGCGGCCTGTCGTACGCCTTCGATCTTGCGCGGGCGATGGACAAAGGGATCGCGGTGCTGCTGCTCAGCAAGAACCGCCTCATGAACCGGTTCGAGTCGCTGATGACCGCCGTCGCCTTCGCCGAGGCGGGCGAGCACGAGACGGCCCGCGAGATCCTCGCCCAGCCGGCCGCGGCGGCGGAGAAGGACGAAGCGAGTCCACGCTCGATCGCCGAGGCCTGCGCCGGTTCCGGCCTGTCCACCCAGATCAGCAGCGGCGACGGCGACATGGTGAGCGCCGTCGGCAGCTACCTCAAGAGCAACCGCAACGTCGAGATGGTGCTGCTCAGCCCCAGCATCACGGCGGAGGGCGCCGTGTCCAGCCGCGACTTCAAGCGCCTGCTGAGCACCGTCGCCCGCCCGGTCGTCACGCTGGCGCGCCAGGGGCACGTCGCCTAGGCGCCGGCGGGGAGGGAGGAATCATGTACCTGTATCTGCCGGTCGCGCTGACCAGCATCAACGTGCTCATCCCCGTGGGCCTCGGCCTCGCGGTGGGCCTGCTCTCGGGGCTCTTCGGCGTGGGCGGCGGCTTCCTGATGACGCCGCTGCTCATCATGTTCGGCATCCCCTCGACCGTCGCGGCGGCGACCGACTCCAACCAGATCGTCGCCGCGTCGACCTCCGGGACCTACGCCCACTGGAAGGTCGGCAACGTCGACTTCAAGATGGGCCTCTACCTGCTCGTCGGCGGCTTCGTCGGCGGCCTCGGCGGCGTGCAGCTGATCAAGGTGCTCAACGCCACGGGCAACGCGGACTTCGTGATCAAGATGACCTACGTGCTGATGCTCGGCATCGTCGGCAGCTACATGTTCTACGAGGGGCTCACGAGCCTGCGCAAGAAGAAGGCGGCCGCCCCCGCGCCGGCGAAGGAGACGGCGTTCACCCGCCTCCTCGCCGCCCTGCCGCTGCAGACGCGCTTCGAGAAGTCCGGCGTCACGCACTCGGTGCTGCTGCCGCTCCTCTTCGGCGGCTTCGTCGGCGTGCTCGCGGCGGTGATGGGCGTCGGCGGCGGCTTCCTGATGGTGCCGGTGATGATCTACCTGCTGCGGATGCCGATGCACGTCGTGGTCGGCACGAGCCTCTTCCAGATCCTCTTCAACTGCATCGAGGTCACGTTCCTCCAGGCGACGACGAACCACAACGTGGACTTCATCCTGGCGGTCCTGCTCCTGCTCGGCTCCACCGTCGGGGCGCAGGTCGGGGCCGTCTTCGGCAGGAAACTCAAGGGCGAGCAGCTCAAGGTGATCCTCGCGTCGATCGTCCTCGCGGTGACCGTGAAGATGGTCTTCGAGCTCACCCTGCCCCCGGCGCTGCTGCTGGCCCAGGCGGGAGGGCACTAGACCATGAAGCGGACGACCCTGACCACCCTGGCCGCGGCGGTCCTCTGCGGGCTCCTCGTTGCCGGCCCGTCGCGCGCCGAGCTCTCGGCCAAGGCCAACCACGACCACATCACGGTGGACTTCCTCTACCACGGCAGCTCGGTGAGCGTGCGCGGCATCGCCGATCCCGGCGTGGACCTGATCATCAAGATCGCCTCCGCCGACGGGCACGAGACCCTCAAGGAGAAGGGGAAGAAGGCCGGGCTTCTCTGGATGAACGTCGGCAGCCTCACGTTCGAGAACGCGCCGAAGGTCTACGAGGTCTTCAGCACGCGCCCGTCGCGCGAGCTGCTCTCCGCGGAGGAGGCCGACCGCTACGTGCTCGGCTACGCGGCGCTCAGCCGCCACGTCGAGGTCGGGCCGCTGGCGTCGGAACAGGAGAGGGCGAAATGGTTCGCCGAGTTCCTGAAGTTCAAGGAGGCCTCCAATCTCTACGCGCGGACGACCGGCCAGATCACCTTCGCGGAGAAGAACGGCAAGCGGGAGTACTACATCAACACCCCCTGGCCCTACCAGGCGCCGCCGGGGAACTATGTCGCCACGGTCTACGCCGTGCAGGACGGGAAGGTCGTCGAGACCGCCGAGTCCGGGGTCCTCGTGGAGCAGGTCGGGAGCATCAAGTACCTGGCGTCCCTGGCGAAGAACCAGGCCGCGCTCTACGGGCTGCTCTCGATCATGGCGGCGCTCGGCGCCGGCTTCGGCGTCGGCCTCGTGTTCCGCAAGGGCGGCGGCGCGCACTAGCCATGTACCGCAAGCTCCTCGTCGGCTACGACGACTCGCCGGCCAGCCGGGCGGCCCTGGCCGAGGCGGCGCACTGGGTGAAGCGGCACGGGGGCGAGCTGGCGCTCGTGCACGCCGTCTTCTTCGACACCGAGGAGTTCGGGATCGCCCCCGAGCAGCTCGAGAAGCGCGCCGCGCTCGGCCGCCGGCTCTGCACCACGGCGGTCCAGTCGGTCGGGGCGGCACCGGGCGTGCCGGCGCGCTCGATCATCTGCGAGGGCGAGCCGCCGGAGGTCATCCTCGACGCCGCGAAGAGCGGCGACGCGGACCTCATCGTCCTGGGGACCTACGGGCGGCGGGGCCTGCGGCGGATGCTCATGGGCAGCGTCACCGCGCAGGTCATCGGCAAGGCGCGCGCCGACGTCCTCGTGGTGCACCGCCCCTGCCAGGAGTGTCGCGGCGAGTACCGCTCCCTGCTCGTCCCGTACGACGGCTCGACCTTCAGCCGGGCAGCGGTGGAGCGCGCCTGCGAGCTCGCCGCCGCCGACAATGCAGCCGTCACGGCGCTGTACGCCATTCCCCGCTACGAGGAGATGGTCGGCTTCCTGCGGACCGAGGGCATCCGGGCGCGCCTCAACGAGGAGGCCGGGAAGATCGTCGCCGAGGCCGCAGCCATCGGCGCCGCCCACGGGGTGCGCGTCGCGACGACGGTCGCCGACGGTGCCCCCGTCGACCGGATCGTCGAGGCCGTGAAGCAGTCCGGGTTCGACCTGGTGGTGATGGGCAGCCACGGGCACCAGGGCGTCGAGCGCGCCCTGCTCGGCAGCACCGCCGAGCGCGTCGTCGTCCACGCCCCCTGCCCCGTGCTCGTGGCGAAGGAGCGGTCATGAGGGGGGTCCGGAAGGTCCTCATCGCGGTGAACGGCTCGAAGGACGTGCTGCGCCGGGGCCTCCAGCTTGCGGGCGACGAAAAGTGCTGGGTCACGGTCGTCAAGGTCGTGCCGGAGAGCGCCGGCGACCTCGACCTGACCGGAGTGAAGGACGTCGCGGACGTGCTCGACGGCGGCGTCGGCCGCGACCTGCGGGAGATCCGTGGCATCGCGGCCGGCGAGCGCGCGCTGGTGAAGACGCGCGTCGAGTCGGGCGCCGTGCATGAGCGGATCCTCGCCGTGGCCGCGGAGGAGCGTTGCGATGTCATCGTCCTCGGCCGCCGCGAGCGCTCCTGGCTGCGCAGGCTCTTCGGCGACAACGTCGTCGGCAAGGTGATCAGCCGGGCGCCCTGCCCGGTGCTCGTCGTCGGCGCGGGCGCCTGAGCCCTGCTGGCATCCGTCCGCTCCCGGCAGCCCGGCAGCGTGCCCGGTCGCCCCGGGCGTCGTTCGGCTACAATGCGCACAATGAGGATCCGGAAGAAGCTCCTCTTCGGGCTCGGGTTCTACGTCCTGTTCTCGCTGGCCCTGGGGCTGTTCGCCTACCGCGAGCTGCACGCGATCACCGCGGGGCTCAGGGTCATCGAGGCGGCGGACGACCTGACGAACACGATGCTCGAGGTGCGCCGCTACGAGAAGAACTACCTGCTCTTCCGCGACGAGGCCAGCTCGCGGGAGCTCGGGCGCTACCTCGCCGAGCTGCGCGACGGCATCGGACGGCTGGAGCGGGAATCCGGTGGCGAGGGGAGGAGCGCGGACTTCGCGCGGATGCGGGACGCGACGGCGGCGTACGAGCGGCTCTTCACCGGTCTCCCGGCCCCCCGTGCCGGCGCGCCGGCGGGCGACGGCGAAGGGCTCGAGAGCCTGCGCGCCGCGGCGCGGGAGCTGCAGGCCCTCGTCGAGGGCCTCGCCGGACGCGAGCGCAGCGCCCTCGACGCCCTGCTGGCGGGCGTGCAGCGCTCCCTGCGGCTGCTGCCGCTGGCGATCGCGGCCGCGATCCTCGTGGGCGTCGTCGTCGACGCGCAGCTCTCCCGCAGCATCGCGCGGCCCGTCGGCGATCTGGAGGCGCTGACCCGCCAGATCGCGGCCGGGGATTTCTCGCGCCGCATCGCGATTCGCGGGGAGGACGAGTTCTCATCCCTCGCCCGGTCGTTCAACCAGATGCAGGATCGGCTGCACGACACGCTCACGAGCCTGGAGCTGGCCAACCAGGAGCTGCGGGCGAACCGGGCGCAGCTGCTGGACGCCGAGCGCTTCGCGATGCTGGGGCGGTTCGCCGCCGGCGTGGCGCACGAGATCAACAACCCGCTCGCGGTGATCAACGAGAAGGCCGGCCTGATGCGCGACTACCTCGCGCGGTCTGCGGCGTTTCCCGAGCGCGAGCGTTTCGTGGAGCTGCTCGGCGCCGTCGCCGACGGCGTCGAGCGCTGCCGCGTGGTCACGCACCGCATCCTCGAGTACGCGGGCGGCGTCGCGGTGAGCCCGGAGGCCGCCGACGTCAACGCCGTGATCGGCGAGGCGCTCAAGCTCAGCGAGCCGCGCATGCTGGCCCGGCACGTCCGTCTCTCGCTCGAGCTGGCCGAGGGGCTTCCCCCGATCTCGGCCGGCCGCCGGCGCCTGCGGCAGGTGCTGCTCGACGTCATCGCCAACCGGGTCGAGGCGGCGGCGACCGGCGGGCAGGTGCACGTCTCGAGTGCGCTCAAGGACGCGGGCACGGTGCGGATCGCCGTGAGCGGGAGCGGGGCCGCGCTGACGCCGGCCGTGCTCGAGCACCTCTTCGAGCCGTTCTCGACCGCGCCGGAGACCGGCAGAGACCCCGGACTCGGGCTGTGGGTCTCTCGCGGAATCCTGCGGAAACTCGGCGGGGACATCCTCGTCGCCACGGGCGCGGAAGGTGAGACGACGTTCCTTGTCGAGGTTCCGGTGGGCACCCCGGCGCAGGAACCCCCGGGCGGGACCGCCGTCTAGGCACTATATTCAAGGGGCCAACCCGAACCGACCAAGGGAGGTCCGTCATGTGCAGCAGGTCTCTGGTGTCCGCGTCAGTCGTCGTCTTCCTCGCCGCCGCGTTCCCCTGCGCGGCGTCGGCCGCCTCGGTGGCGGATCTGCCCTTCGATACTGCCGCCGTCGGCGTGCCGCTTTCGCCCGTCTACGGCCTGCCGGTTCCCGACGGCTACCGGGGGTGGCAGCTCATCGCGGTCTCGCACCGCACCGACAACAAGGACGAACTGCGGGCGGTCCTGGGGAACCCCGTCGCGTTCAAGGCGCTGCGGGACGGATCCCTCCCGCTGCCCGATGGCGCGGTGATCGCGAAGCTCGCATGGAAACGCGAGCCGATGCCCGAGTTCGAGGGGGCGTTTCGTCCGGGCGCCGCGCCGCGCATCGAGTTCATGTACAAGGACTCGACGCGCTTTGCCGCGACGGGGGGCTGGGGCTTCGCCCGCTTCGTCGACGGGAAGCCCGCGGACGAGGCGACGCACAAGACCTGCTTCCCCTGCCACGAGGCGAAGGTCAAGGGCCACGACTTCCTCTTCACGCGCTTCGCGCCCTAGGCCTGCGCAGCGGCCGCTAGATCACGACCTCGGTCACCCAGAGGTCGTGCAGGTTGCAGTCACTGGAGCACCAGAGCGTGCCCTTGAAGTCCGCGGGAAGATCGTAGACGGACTCCGCCTTGGCGTCGGCGCCGGTGAAGGTTCGCTCGCCGATGAGCCGCCCCTCCGGCGAGATGATCGTGTGCTTGACGATGAAGTGCGCCGGGGTCATCGGGTGCGGCGTCATCACGGTGATCTTCCCCGCGGCGATGGTGACCTGCGGCGCATGCGCGGCTTCCTTGCCGGCCCAGCGTCCCGGGGCGTCCTTGGTGTAGATCAATGCGGTGGGGAAGGAGGTCGCCGCCTCCGCACGCCCCACGCGGCTCGCCGCGATCGCCACGCCCATCGCCAGCGAGCCCTTGAGGAAGTCCCTTCTGGTGCTCATGATCCGTCCCTCCGTGTTGAAGACGCCGGGGCGGCCGCCCGGCTCCACGGAGATGAAGCTACGTCCTCGGAGGGGTTCGCGCCACACCCGGCGCCGTCGCATTCGTCGCCGGATCGCTTCAGCGGGCGGTCGTCGGCGGGAAGTCCGGCGGCCCGGGCATCTGCGCGCACTCGCGGAAGATGCGCAGCCGGCAGACCCGGCAGCGCTCCGGGTCGAGCCGCGGGACGAGCTTCGCGAGCGCCTCCACCTTGGACGCGAAGACGTTCTCCGCCCCGATGCTGCGGATGCACCCGCCGCGGTGCAGGATCTCGCGCGCCTCCCCCTTGAGCGAGCAGAGGTAGAGCACGCGGCCGCTCAGTCGCAGACGGTGCGACTCCTCGTTGAGCATCTCGCAGCCGGCGAGGTCGATGAAGTTGATGCCGCTGCCCACGACGAGGATGTGCGCCTGCAGCGGGCTCTCGCGGGTGATCGCGTCGAGCCGCTCGGCGACGTGGTCGACGGCGCCGAAGAAGATCGACCCGTCGATGCGCACGATCTTCAGCTGCGGGCACTCGGGGAGCCTCTTGCGCTCGA
>DATDCY010000203.1 GCA_036524115.1 bacterium
CTCGGCCCCGATCCGCGTGCCGTGCAGCGCGTGGAGCGCCCCGAGCGCGAACTGCGCCCCCGAGCCGATGGCGAAGTAGTGCTCGACCTCGGTCACGCTCATGTCCGGCCCGACGTAGTAGATGCCCCCGCGGTTCGCCACCAGGAAGGTCGAATCGAGGTTGCCGAACGGCCCGGACTCCTTCTCGTCGATCTGGTCGTCCACGAACGAGTAGCGCTTGTGCAGGTCGGTCCAGAGACGCAGGAAGAACTCGAAGATCTGCGCGCGCGAGCCGAGCCGCACCCGCCCGCGACGCGCGAGCACGTCGTCGAGGATGTTCTCGTAGAGGCCCCAGCCGGTGGCCGCGAGGTACGAGTCGCCGACGCGCCGGATCTTCTGCGCGGCGTGGAGCGTCGGCGGGACCTTCGTGTGCCCGAAGCTGGTGAGGGTGTCCGAGGCGACGATCAGCTCGCCGTCCTTCTCCAGGGCCAGTGCTATCGACATGAGACGTTCCTTTCGTCAGCGCGTTTCGATCCCGCGCGTCTTCAGGTGTTCCTTCACCGCGGCGATCGGCACCTCGCGCCGGTGGAAGATGCCGGCGGCGAGCGCGGCCTCGACGTCGGTGTGCTCGAAGACCTCGGCGAAGTGCGCCGGCGTCCCGGCGCCCGAGGAGGCGATGACGGGGATCGACACGGCGGACTTCACGGCGCGGACCAGCTCCAGGTCGAAGCCGGCCTTCGTGCCGTCGCGGTCGATCGAGTTGAGCAGGATCTCGCCGGCGCCGAGCCTCTCGCAGACCTGCGCGAGCGTCACCGCGTCCACCGGGCGCCCCTCGCGACCGCCCTTGACCGTGCACTGGAACCAGCAGAAACGCTCGCCCTCCGGGCCGTGCTCGGCCGTCGGGAAGACCCGCTGCGGGATCCCCTCGGGGCAGTCGACCCAGATGCGCCGCGGGTCGATCGAGATCACGACCGCCTGGTTGCCGTAGACCCGGGCGATCTGCTCGATCGAGGACTCGCCGGTGGCCGCGCCGGTGCGCAGGTACTCCTCGACCGTCGCCACGGCGTCCGAGCCGATCGAGATCTTGTCGGCGCCGGAGCGGAAGTACTCGCTGGCGACCTCCAGCGCGGACCAGCGCCGGCCGGCGGCGTCCGTGTAGCCGCGGATGCCCCCGCCGATGCACAGCGGCACGAAGACGTTCTCCGAGGTGCGCCGCAGCACCTCGAGCATCGGCTGGTCGGCCAGCGGCTCCTCGCGGAAGCTCGTGATGTTGAGGAAGGTGATCTCGTCGGCGCCCTCCTGGTAGTAGCGGCGCGCCAGCTCCACCGGCTTGCCGAGGTTGCGCACCTCGCCGGCCTCGCGCACATCGTACTGGTCGCCCTTGGTGACGACCAGATCGCCCGCGTCGTTCGTGCGCACGTCGAGGCAGGCGATGATGCGCTTCGCCAGGCGCGTCGGGGCGGGGAACGGCGGCGGCTCGGGGCCCGCGGCGAGATCATCGGCCGTGAGGAAGCGCCGCAGCAGGTCGAGGCCGGCGGCGCCGCTCTTCTCGGGGTGGAACTGCACGGCGGCGACCGCGCCCTTCTGCACCGCGCTCACGAACTCGCCGCCGTAGTCGGTCGTCGCCAGGACCCAGCCGCAGTCGCGCTCGTCCGGCACGCCGCGGTAGGAGTGCACGAAGTAGAGCTTCTCGCCGCCGTAGCCTTCGAAAAGCGCCGAGCGCTTGCGGATGTTAATGCCGTTCCAGCCCATGTGCGGCACCGCGAGGCCGCCCGCAGGGAAGCGGCGCACCATGCCGCGGATGATCCCGAGGCCGGTCGCCCCGAGGGACTCCTCGCTCCCCTCGAAGAGCACCTGCAGCCCGATGCAGATGCCGAAGAACGGCTTGCCCTCGAGCAGTCGCTGGCGCAGCGGCTCGAAGTAGCCGTCCTGCTGGAGGCGCCCGACGGCGCTGCCGAACGCCCCGACGCCGGGGAAGACGAGCCGCTCGGCCGCGAGGATGTCCGCCGGCGAGGCGACGTCGCGCACGTCGAAGCCGAGCGCCCGGATGGCGTTGCGCACGCTGCGCACGTTGCCTGCGCCGTAGTCGAGGAGGGTGACGGTGCCCATGGCGTGGTGGTCAGGGTCCTTTCCGTTTGTGCGGGGGGATTATACCGGATGTCGCCGGCGCAGGCGGCCGGTCGCACGTGTGCGCGTTCGCGACTGCGCGGCCCTGCCACCGCGCCGGCGCCGGCTTCACCGGGATAAGTCTTGTCTTGATTCTCCGATTTCCGTTTGCTAGTCTCCCGACACGCCGATCCTGATCGCAATAGGCAAGTATACCGCATTTGCAGCGCCCCAAGAACCGCGGGCGTATGGACCGAAAGAACCAAGCTTCGAGGGGCGGGTGTCCGTCCAGACGGCATCGGGGGGCAGGCAGAACTCACGTTCGGATGACGCAAGGAGGAAGGGCAGATGGCACCAAGGACGGCGTTCCGCGGGCACATCGCAGCATGTTTCGGGCTGCTACTCACAGTCTTGACCCTTCCCTCCGTCGCCGTCGCAGACGACCTCGTCTTCGGTCCCGAGACGTGCCAGCGCGGGAGCGGCGCACCAACGGTCTTTGACTTCACCTTCGCGGCGCCTGAGCCCGCGAGGGGATTCGTCTTCAAGGTCTACAACGGCGGACTGGAGGACGCGACGTACGAGCTGGTCAGCGCCAGCATCATCACGCTGAACGGCACGGAGATCCTGAACTCGAGCAACTTCAGCCAGAACGTCGCATACCTCGAAGTCCCGGTCTCGCTCCAAAGTCAGAACACACTGCGTGTCGAGGTCCGCGGCAAACCGGGCGGGGCGATGATTCTCAAGCTCTACCCGCTCATCGTCATCGATTCCCCGCTCGAAGGGGCGCTTCTCAACGCGCCGACCGCCGCGGTCTCCGGACATCTCAACGCGACCGCCACATCGGTCGACGTCAACGGCGTGGCGGCGACCATCAGCGGCAGCAGTTTCTCCGCCTCCGGTGTCCCGGTCGCCGAGGGCGCGAATACGCTGGTCGCGACCGCCACGCGGACGGATGGCATCTCCGGCACCGACAGCGTCCAGGTGACCGTCGCCTCCACGCCGCCGACCATCTCTCTTTCCGCGAACCTGACGAGCGTCATGCCGGGTCAGCCGGCGGTGCTCTCCTGGACCACCACCGGAGCCACGTCCTGCAGCCTCTCGCCCGGGAGCGGCGGCGTCGGCACGCCGGGAATCCCGAACCTCGTGCCCGTCGGCTCGCTCGCGGTCACGCCGCGGCAGACCACGACCTTCACGATGACGGCGTCCGGCGCCGGCGGGAGCGCAAGCGCCCAGGTGACGATCACCGTGATCACCGGGCCGCCGACTGTGTCGCTTTCGGCGAACCCGTTGGGGATCGTCTATGGGCAGTCGTCCCTGCTGTCGTGGACGTCGACGGCTGCGACCCAGGTGGTGCTCTCGCCCGGCTCGATTCCCCTCGCCGGCCAAGGGACGCGCGCCGTGACGCCCCAGTTCACGACGGCCTACACGATTGTCGCCACGAATCCCTACGGCTCCGCGACCGCGCAGGTGACAGTGACGGTCAGCGCCCATCCTCCTCCGAGCGTGACGCTCTCCGCGTCCGCCACGACCCTCCTCGCCGGGGAGTCCTGCACGCTTTCCTGGTCGTCCTCGGCGGCGACGACCGTGAGCATCGCGCCGGGCATCGGGGCCGTGGGTGCCAGCGGCAGCCAGGCGGTCTCGCCCTCGCAGACAACCACGTACACGATCACCGGGACCGGTCCTGGAGGCACGGCGACCAGCCAGGTGCAGATCATCGTCATTCCGCCGCCGACCATCGCCTTCTCTGCGAGCCCCGCGACGATCGGCCTGGGGCAGACGGCCACGCTCATTTGGACGAGCGCCGATGCCACGGCGGTGACCATCTCGCCCGACGTCGGCGCGGTGGACATGAACGGAAGCGCGACCGTCGCGCCGCTGACCACAACCACGTACACCGCAACGGCGACCGGCCCGGCGGGAGCCGCGACCGCCCAAGTCACGGTCATCGTGGTCCCCCCGCCGACGTTGAGCGCCCAGGCCACGCCCGCCGTGATAGCGCTGGGGGAAGCCTCGATCCTGTCCTGGACTTCGACCGATGCGACGAGCGTCGACATCTTTCCGGGCATCGGCCCGGTGGGCGCCAGCGGCGAGGTCACGGTCAGTCCGGCGGAGACGACGACATACACGCTCACCTGCTCAGGGCTGGCCGGCAGCGCGAGCACCCAGGTGACGGTCACGGTTCTCCAACCGCCGACGGTCAGCCTCGCGGTGACTCCCGAAACCATCGTCCGGGGCGAGAGCGTGACGCTGAACTGGTCCACGACGAACGCGACCGCGATCTCGGTCGACCAGGGTATCGGCGCGGTGGCGGAGACGGGCAGCCTCGTCCTGGCGCCCGCTGCGACGACGACCTATCGCCTCACGGCAACCGGTCCGGGCGGCGTCACGATCGGCGAGACAACCGTCGCGGTGACCCCTCCCGGCATCGAAGCCACCATCAGCGCCTCCCCGGCGACAATCGCGCCGGGCGGCTCGTCCACGCTCACCTGGCGCAGCTACGCGGCAGACCAGGTGGTCATCGAGCCGGGCGTGGGCATCGTGGCTGCGTCGGGAAGCGTCGCCGTTTCGCCCGCTGCAAGCACGACCTATCGGCTGACGGCCGTCGGGGCCTCCGGCGTGTACGCGGCATCGGTCCGCGTCTCCGTCGAGGGTTCGCCGGCGCCGATCCCGGCCGGCCAGTTCGGCGCGCGTTACCAGGACATCGTCCCGGCGGACGCCACCATCGGCGCCTACGACGTCAAGCGGTTCGCCCTCGTGACGGGCAGCGTACTCGGCCGGGATGGCCTAGCGCTGGCCGGCGTGCGCATCACCGTCCACACGCGCCCGGAGCTGGGAACGGCCACCTCCGGCGCGGATGGCGTCTACACGCTGCCGGTGGAGGGCGGCGGGGCGATCGTGCTGAACCTGGAGCGCGAAGGCTTCCTCCCCGCCCAGCGTCTGATCAACGTGGGATGGAACGACATCGCCCCGGTCGAACCCGTGGTGATGCTCCCCGAGGACCCGCTGGCGACCACGATTGCGCTGGACGGCAACCCGGCTAGCGTCTTCGTCCACCGCGGCTCGGTGACGACGGACGCGTTCGGATCGCGGGCGGCCACGTTGGCGCTCGCCGGCGACACCCGCGTCTACGCCATGACCGATGCGGGGGAGGTGGAGCTGAGTTCCTTCGAGATGCGCGCCACGGAATACGCGACGCCGGAGACGATGCCGGCGGTCCTGCCCCCCGAGTCGATCTACACCTACTGCGTCGACCTGAAGGCCTCCGGCCTGCCGAGCGTGCGGTTCTCCAAGCCCGCGGCGCTCTTCGTCGAGAACTTCTTCGGCATCCCCGTCGGGACGACCGTCCCGGTGGGCTACTACGACTTCAAGCTCGCCCGCTGGGTTGCCTCGCAGGATGGAAAGTGCGTCGCCTTGCTGGACACCAATGGGGACGGCGCGACGGACGCCCTGGATGCGACCGGCGACGGCCTGCCGGACGACCTCGACGGCGACGGGCAGTATGCGGACGAAGCGGGCGGTCTTGAGGACCCGGCTGTCTACCCGCCCGGCTCGACGCTCTGGCGGGCGGCCATCACGCATCTGACCCCCTGGGACCTGAACTTCGCCTGGATCTGGGTCTTCCCGAATGACTCCGGCTCGCCAAATGGCGGCGGGCCACCCAACGGCGGCGGGCCACCGCCGGGCGGCGGACCTAACGGCGGCGGCCCCGCTGGCGGCGGTCCCAACGGCGGCGGACCCGACGGCGGCGGTCCTGATGACGACGACCCCAACGGCTGCGATAACGGGGGGCCGGATCCCAGGGCCTCGCTCAGCTCCTACGCCGAGAGCCAGGCCAGGATCTTCCACGACGACGTGCCCATCCCCGGGGCTGACTTCCGGCTGCACTACGCCTCGGGCCGCGTGCCGGGCTATCGCGGCACGATCACGGTGCCGATCAGCGGCGCCACGGTTCCGGCCAGCCTGGACGAAATCGAAGTGCGGGTGACGGTCGCCGGCCGCGTCTTCGAGCAGAAGCTGCCGGCGGCCCCGAATCAGATCGCCACCTTCGACTGGGATGGCTTGGACCACCTGGGCCGCATGGTGACCACGCCAACCACCGCCACGGTGGAAGTAGGATTCACCTACCCCGCGTATATGGCCAACCCAACCGTGTCGCTGTCACCCGCGTTCGGTCGCCCGGGCGCCACCGCCCTGTTCTCGCTCGCGCGGATGAACGGCACCTGGTGGAAGACCTCGACGATCGACATCGAACGGAACCTGCCGGTCTCCGACCTCGGACAGGGGTGGGATCTGTCCATCCACCACACGATGTCGCCGGCCAACCCGACGGTTCTCTTCGAGGGGGACGGCTCGATCCTCCGCCAGGACCTGCGGCCGCTGCGCGTCTACGCCGCAGGCAGCCCGACCGTCTGGGTGGATTCTCATTGCGGCCCCTCCGGCATGGCCCTCGACGCGGCGGGCAATCTGTTCGTCAGCGACACCTGTGTCCACCGGGTCCTCAAGATCGACCGCGCCGGCGCGGTGAGCGTCTACGCCGGCCGCCAGGAGGACCGGAACTACGGCGGAGGGTTCGCGGGAGACGGCGGTCCGGCAACCAGCGCCCGGCTCAAGAACCCCACCGCCCTTGCCGTCGACCCGGCGGGCAACCTGTACATCTTCGACAGCGGGAATCTCAGGATCCGCAAGGTCGATACGGCCGGCACGATCACGACGGTTGTCGGCAACGGACAGTCGGGATCGAGCCCGGATGGGACCCCGGCGGCGGCGGCGAGTCTTCCATCGCTACCCTCGGCCGGTGGCGTCGCCGCCGACACGCTCGGGAATCTGTACTACATCGACCGGTTCGCTGGCATTCGCAAAGTCGGCTCCGATGGGTTGCTTACGACTTCCCTCAGCGGCGCAAGCGTCTACGACGCGCTGGCTGTCGATCGGGAGGGCAACCTCTTTGCCGGATACAACCCCTCGTACGGCGGCAGGGTGATACGGCGGCTCAGTCCCGACGGGCGGGTGGCGACGGTGGCCGGCGGCGGCAACAACGCGACCAATCGCGACGGCATCCCCGCCGGGCAGGCGTACTTCAGCGGCTTCCAGGGGCTCTCGATCGATCCGGATGGAAACTTCTACCTGATCTCCACCGACGACCAGGTCTACCGCATCGATCGGGCCGGCATCCTCCACTCGGTGCCCGGCCCCTGGCAACCGCGGGCCCTGGCGTTCGATCCGGCGGGGTCCCTGTACGAACTCAGCGTCGGCACGGGCTATGTCTACAAGCTGGCGGTGCCGCCCGCGACGGAGACGCTCGGCGATGCGGGGGACTTCCTCTTTACGGAGGGCGGGCTGGGGTATCTCTTTTCGGGGGCGGGCCGGCACAAGGCGACGGTCGATCTGGCCACCCGGGTCAATCTCTACACCTTCGGCTACGACGGCGAGCGGCTCGTCTCGGTCACGGATCGCTTCGGCAAGACGACGACCATCGAGCGGGACGGCGCCGGCGCGCCCACGGCCATCGTGCTTGCCGACGGCCGCCGGACGGCGCTCGCGGTGACCAACGGCCGCCTGGAGCGGGTGACCTACCCGGGCAACACGGGGTACGTCTTTGCCTATGATGGCGGCGGTCTCCTCCAGGAAAAGTGGGAC
>DATDCY010000204.1 GCA_036524115.1 bacterium
GCGGGTTGGCGCGGCGGGCGCCGCCCGGCCGGAGCCGGCACCTGCAGCCGCCGTGGCAGCGGGAGCCGCAGCCGGCGCCGTGGCCTGCCGCCCCTCCATCAAGGCCTTGATCTGCACGCGCGTCAGCGGCCCGCGCAGGTACGACATCGCCCAGCGGCTCTCGAAGACCACCGGCGCGTCCTCGTGCACGTTGTGCATCAGGAAGACGCGGTTGCCCAGCGCCGCGAGCGTGCGCTCCATCGCCCCGCGGTCGAATCGCGCGCCGCCCGCCGCGCCCTCGAGCCCCTCGAGCACGCGCTCCTTGTCGCGCTCGGTCTGCAGCCGCCCGATCAGCCACGTGCCGGTGTTGGCGAGGCCCTTGTAGTCCAGGTCAACGGGATTCTGCGTCGCGAGCACCACCCCGAGCCCGAAGGCGCGCGCCTGCTTGAGCAGCGAGAGCAGCGGCAGCTTCGACGGCGGGTTCGCCACCGGCGGGAAGTAGCCGAAGATCTCGTCCATGTACAGCAGGGCCCGCAGACTGGTCGTGCCGGACTGCGCGCGCATCCAGCCGAGCGTCTGCGTCAGCAGCAGCGAGACGAAGAACATCCGCTCCGCGTCGGAGAGGTGCGCGATGGAGACGACCGCCACGCGCGGCTTTCCCTCCGGCGTCCAGAGCAGCCGCCCCACGTCGAGCGCCTCGCCCTCGAGCCACGCGGAAGAGCCCGGGGAGGCGAGCAGGTTGTTGAGCGTCATCGCCAGCCCGAAGCGCTCCTTCGACGGGAAGAACGACTCGAGGTCGAAGACGCCGACGCGCTGCACCGGCGGCGACTGGATCTGCTGGATCACGCCCGCGAGGTCCAGGTCCTGCCCCTGCCGCCAGGCGTTCTCGAGGATCGTCGAGAGCAGGATGTGCTCGCGGCTCTTCACGGGATCGGCGTCGACGCCCACGAGCGCCAGCAGGCTCGTGGCCGTGGCCGCCACGCGCTCGCGCCGCGCGTCCCCGTCCTCGAGCACGGCCTTCTCCGGCGCCTGGAAGGACTTGAGGATCGACAGCGGGATGCCCGCGGTGCTCCCCGGCGTGTAGATGGCGAAATCGGCGGCCGCGCGCAGCCGGCGGATGCGCTCCCCGTCCTGCCCCCACTCGGCCAGCCCCTTCTTCCAGAGCGCCGCCTGGGCCTCGGCGTACTCCGCCGGGGCGACGCCCTTGCGGCGCGCGTCCTCCTCGTTGACCCACGGCGCGAAGTCGGCGCCGCGCAGCTCGGGGAACGTGAGCAGCAGGTTGCCGAGGTCGCCTTTCGGGTCGATGACGAGCGCGGGTACCCCGTCGATCGCCGCCTCTTCGAGCAGCGCGATGCACAGCCCGGTCTTGCCGCTGCCGGTCATGCCCACGCAGACCGCGTGCGTCACGAGATCGCGCGAGTCGTAGAGGACGAGGTCCTCCTGACGCTTCCTCGCCGCGAGGTCGTACTCCTTCCCGAGGTAGAACACGCCGAGCTTCTCGAAGTCCTGCATGGGGCGCCTCCCTGCCCGCGTCCTCGCGGTCGCGCACCATTCTCGCGCCGCCGCTGCCCCCGCGCAACCGTGTGACAACGGACCCGGCCTGGTGTACGCTCGTTCCGTGCCGCCCGACAGCCCCGATCACGGCGGAGGAAGCCAATGTATCTCGAACACTTCGGCCTGCGCGAGTTCCCCTTCTCGCTCGCGCCCGACCCGCGCTACCTCTACCTGAGCGCGCAGCACCGCGAGGCGCTCGCCCACCTGCTCTATGGCGTGCAGCACGAGGGCGGCTTCGTTCAGCTCACCGGCGAGGTCGGCACCGGCAAGACGACGGTCTGCCGCTGCTTCCTCGAGCAGCTGCCGGCGAAGACCCGCGCCGCCGTGGTCCTCAACCCGGGGCTGACCGCGGCCGAGCTGCTCGCGACCATCTGCGACGAGTTCGAGATCCCGCGACCGGAGGGGACGCCGAGCCTCAAGACGTCGCTCGACCTGATCAACCGCTTCCTGATGGACGCCCACGCCGCGGGCGAGCGCGCGGTGGTCGTCATCGACGAGGCACAGAACCTCGACCCGGACGTGCTCGAGCAGCTGCGCCTGCTCACCAATCTCGAGACGAGTCGCCACAAGCTGCTGCAGATCATCCTCATGGGCCAGCCCGAGCTGCGCGCCACCCTCGCGCGCCCGGACCTGCGCCAGCTCGCCCAGCGCATCACCGCCCGGTTCCACATCCGCCCGCTGACGCGCGAGGAGACCGCCGCGTACGTCCGCCATCGCCTCGGCGTTGCCGGCTGCCACGCGGAGCTGTTCCCGCCGGAGGTGATCCGGCGGCTGCACGGGTTGAGCCGCGGGGTGCCCCGGCTGATCAACATCCTCTGCGATCGGGCGTTGCTCGGCGCGTACGCGCAGGGCAGGCACCAGGTGGACCGCGCGACGCTCGTGCAGGCGGCGCGGGAGGTCGCCGGCAAGACGTGGCAGGAGCGGCTCCCGTTGCGGGCGCTGGCGTTCACCGCGGCCGGCTGCGCGCTCGTCGTCGCGCTCTGGCTGGCCGTGGGGGCGCGTCAGGAGCCGGAGCCCGTTCGCTCGCTGCTGCCGTCGCCCCAATCCGCTCCGGCCCCGGCCCCCGCGCCGTCCGTTGCACCGGCGCCGCCCGCTGCTCCCGCGGCCGGTTCGGTCGCTTCCCCCGCCGTGGCGCCTGCGACACCGCCTCCAGCCGGCCCGGTCGCGGTCGGTGCCACCACGACGGCGGGATCTCCGGCCAAATCCCCTGCGGCCCCGCCGCCCGCGGCGCCTGCGGTGGTCGCCGCCCCGGCGCCCGCGGCCGCCCCCGTGGCCCCGCTCTCGCTTCAGGCGCTGCTCGAGCAGCCTGCGGCGGAGCGCGAGCAGGAGGCCTGGCGCTGGCTCTATCGGCTCTGGGGAGTCCGGGCGCGGGAGGAGGACGGAGGCTGCGCGCAGGCGCTCGTGTACGGCCTGGACTGCCTGCGCGGCGCCGGCGGCCTGCAGCAGCTGCGGCTGCTGGACCGGCCCGCCGTCATCCGTGTCCATGGCGCGGCGGGGGCGTCGCGCTGGCTGGTCCTCGAGCGGCTGCGCGCCGGCGAAGCGACACTCGCCGCCGGCGGGGCGCGCGCCACCGTCGCGGCCGCCGCGCTCGAGGGCTTCGGGATCCGGGACTTTGCACTGTTGTGGCGGCCGCCAGCGCAGACGGGCGGCGCCCTCGGGACCGGGGACACCGGGGCGGGCGTCGCCTGGCTCGCGCAACGGCTCGACGCCGTCCTCGGTGCGCCTGGCGGCAGCGCGCCGGTGGAGGTCTTCGACGCGGCGCTGACCGAGCGCGTGCGCGACTACCAGCGCTCGCGCAACCTCGGGATCGACGGGGTCGCCGGGCCCGTCGTGCTGCTGTCGCTCGATTCGGACCCGGGGCCGGGGACGCCGACGCTCGGGACGGAAGGCGGAGGGCCGTAGCCGATGTCCTACATCCTCGATGCGCTGAAGAAGTCCGAGCAGAAGCGGCCGCCGGGGCAGGTCCCGGACGTCTTCACGGTGCAGGGGCCCCAGCCCGCCGGGAAGTCGCGGTGGTCGTTGGTGGGCGTCGCCGGTGCGGCCGCGGTCATCGGTGCGGCCGTCGTCATCGTCGGCTGGGCGTGGCGCAGCGGCAGGGAAACGCCCGAGCAGGCGCCGCCGGCGCCCGCGGCAACGACGACCGCATCGGGCGCGAAGACCACTGCGCCCGCGGCGCGAGGTGTGGCGTCGCAGGGGCGAGCGCACGCTCCCGCGCGGGGCGACGCGTCGACCGCGCCGCCAATTGCGTCCACGCCGGCGCGCGTGTCGCCGGCCCCCG
>DATDCY010000205.1 GCA_036524115.1 bacterium
TGGATGCGCTGCAGAGAATCCGGCTACTGCGCGAACTTCGATACGTTTCTCCCCTCCGCGGCAGCCGGCGAACGGACCGTTGCGGGGGGGGAATGATGCTGGCAACCCAGTTTGCCGCGACGTCATCCACGTTCCCGCCAACTGCCGTTGGCGCTCCTGCCAGAGCCGGCCTCAAAACTTGATGCGCCCGCGAAGCGTCCTCCGCTCGGGAGGACGTTGCGGATCCGTTACAATCCATACGCAAAAGGAAATGTGATGTCAATCACCTTTTTTTGCTACATTCTGACTACATCAGTCGGACACCGGACAACCCTCCCCGGCAGAGGGGCCCTTGGCGGTCGGCGCGGGCCAGAGCGGCCCTAGGCCTGCAGGCGCGTCTCGACGACGGGGATGCGGACGGTAAAGGTCGTGCCCTTCCCCGGCTCGCTGGCGACCGAGATCGTGCCCCCGCCCTGCTCGACGATCTTGCGGGTGATCGACAGGCCGAGGCCCGTCCCCTGGGTGCGGGTGGTGAAGAACGGGCTGAAGATCTTGTCCCGCACCTGCGGCGGGATGCCGACGCCGGTGTCCGCGACGACGACCTCGATCTGGCGCACCCCGCCGGCGCCCTCCGCCTCCTCGCGCAGCGACGTGCGCAGCTCCAGATCCCCGCCCTCGGGCATGGCCTGCACGGCGTTGAGGATCAGGTTGAGGAAGGCCTGCTCGAGGTGCTTGCCGTCGGCGAGCGTCCGCGGCAGCCCCGCCGCGAACTCGCGCCGCACCCGGACCTTGGTGCGCGCCGGGTTCGGCAGGGCGATGAAGCACGCGCGGTCGAGGACCTCGTTGAGATCGACCGGGCTCGCCTCGCCCTGCAGCGGCTGGGCGTAGTTGAGCAGGTCGCGGATCGTCTTGTCCATGCGCTCGCTCTGGCGCAGGATGTGCCCGGTGACCTCGCGGCGCGGGTCGTCCGGCGGAAAGCCGTCGGCGAGCACCTGCACCGCGCCGGAGATTCCCGCGAGCGGGTTCTTGATCTCGTGGGCCACGCTCGCCGCCAGCTCGCCGATGCTCGCCAGGCGCTCGGCCCGGATGAGCTGCTCGGTGTGGTAGCGCTCGACCGCGCGCTGGCTCTCGTCGAGCCGCTCGATCATCGAGTTGAGGCTGCGCCCGATGCTGCCGATCTCGTCGCGCCGCGGCGAGAGGGCGCGCGCCGAGAGGTCCCCGCCCTCGGCGCGGCGCATGACGGCCACGAGCGTCGAGATCGGGCGGTTGACCTGGGTCGCGAAGATGATCGAGGTCGAGAGACCGACGACCGCGATGATCGCCACCGCGGAGCTGGCGAGGAACCGGCTGTTCTTCGCGACCTTCTCGTCGGTCTTCTTCATCGAGAGGCACAGCTCGAAGATCGCCAGCACGTCGCCCTTGGTGCGGTGGCAGCCGCGGCAGTCCGGCTCGTTGCGGATGGTCTCGACCATGCAGAACGCGTTGTAGCCGTGCCCGCCGAGGTACGGCATGCTCGGCACCCCGGCCTTGAAGATCTCCAGCCCGATGTCGTCGATGGTCAGGCCGACCTCGCGCTTGTCGCCCGAGCGGGTGACCTTGCCGTCCTCGTCGAAGATGCGCAGGCTCTCGATGTCCTCGACGACCGCGATGCGCTCGAAGATCCCCTGGACGTCCTTGGCGCAGTCCCCGCGCATGTCGTGGCGGATGCTCTTGACGATGGCGTGGGTGAGCACCGCCGCCTGGTCCTTGGTCGTCTCGATGAACTGGCGGCTCTGCGCCTCGATGATGTACCAGTAGGTGCCGCCGACGCCGACGACGAGGATGAAGGTGATCAGCGCCGCGATCCGCGCGCGGAGCGAGGAGAACCAGCGGACGCGGTTCGGCACGGGCAGCCCCGCCTACGGGCCGGTCCGCGCCGGGGCGGGTAGTTCAGGCGCGCCCGCGGGCAGCGCCTGGAAGACGGTCTTGTACTCCACGCAGGGGCACCCCGTGCACTCGAGGCAGCGGATGCAGTCGACCGAGCGCTCGTTCTGCCAGATGCTGATGTCCATCGGGCAGTTTTCGCGGCAGCGGTCGCAGCGCGTGCAGCAGGAGTGGTCGACGCGCATCTGGTAGAGGCTGAAGCTGTTGAAGAACGAGAAGATCGTCCCCAGCGCGCAGAAGACCCGGCAGAAGGGGCGCTTGGCCGTGGCGGACCAGGCCACGAACAGCGAGAGCAGGCCGAGCTTGATCCAGAAGAACTTCACGAGCATCGAGCGGATGTTCTCGTCGAGGAAGGAGAAGGGGAGGCCGGCGATGAGGATCCCGTCCGGGCAGAGCTTGGAGAACCAGGGCTCCTGGAAGATGTAGGTGATGGTGAAGACGAGGCCGGCGAGCACGACGTACTTGAAGTAGGTCAACGCCTTCGGAATGGAGAGCTTCACGGTCCGCACCTTGTAGAGCAGGTCCTGGAAGAAGCCGAAGGGGCACATCCAGCCGCAGCACATGCGCCCCACGACCGCGCCGATCGCGGCCAGATACCCCACGACGTACGCGGGCACCGCCTGGCCGACGATGACGAAGTGCTGGAGCGTGCCGATCGGGCAGGCGAAGAGCGCGCCCGGGCAGGCGTAGCAGTTGAGCGTCGGGGTGCAGTACTCCTTGAGCGAGCCCTGGTAGATCGCGCTGTTGGCGAAGCCCAGGTAGTAGCCGTTCTGGCCGAAGGCCACCAGGAGCTGGAGCAGCCGCCGCTTCATCCGACCTGAGGAGTCACCCGACTCCTATACAGCTGAGTCAGACAAGGGTGGCGTTGAACAGCGTCTCGCCGATCTGCTCGGCGAGGACGCCCCAGGCGAGGACGCCGGCCGCGAGGGCGACGGCCACGATCGCCAGCGTTCTCTCCAGGACGGTCCGCTGCATGGGGCTGTTATTCGCGCCGCGGGGACGAGGGCGCCCTAGACCTCATCCCCGGTCGAAGGGAGGTTCATCAGGATCTCCACCGCCCGGCGCAGGTCCTGCGACGCCCCCTTGAGGTTCCCGGTCGCCTCCGAGCCGAGCCCGCGCCGGAAGTACGTGCCGGCGTCCAGCGGGTTGAGCTCGAGCGCGGCCTTGAAGCGCGCCTCGGCGTCCGCGGCCTTCCCCTGCTTTGCCAGCGCGAGCGCCAGGTTCGAGACCGCCGGCGTGTAGGTCGCGTCCAGGGCGACGGCCTTCTCGAACGCCGCCGCCGCCTCGTCGACCTTCTCCTGCTGCAGCAGCGCCTCGCCATACCCGGTCTGCGCCGCGACGCTCGCCGGGTCCACCGCCAGCGCGGCGCTGAAGTGCTCGGCGGCCTTCGCGGCCGCCTCCGGCTTGTTCTTCGCCAGCAGGAGCTGGCCAAGGTAGACCCGCGGCGCCGCGTACTTCGGGTCGGCCGCGGCGGCCTGCTCGAACTGGTCGGTCGCCTTGTCGCGGTTGCCGCGCTGGAGCATCGTGCGGCCGAAGTTGAAGTGCCGCAGCGCCTTCGCGTCCGGCTTGAAGACCGGCTTCGCGGCGACGGCGTCGGCCTTGGGCGCCTCGCGCAGGCCGAGGAGGACCTCCACCGCGCCCGTGATCTCGCTGCCGCTGTCGCGCAGCCAGCTCGCGGTCTCGTGCACCATCTTCCCCTCGGTGTCGACCAGCGCCGTCGAGGGCGTCGCGACCACGCCGAAGGCGTTGTACGTCTCCAGGCCGGTGTCCACGACGAGGGGGAAGGTCAGCTTGAGCTTGTCCTTGAGCGCATCGATCTGGCTGCGGTCGTCCGGACCGAGGCTGACCCGGTTGACGTTGACGCCGACCACCCGCAGCCCCTTGGCGCCGTACTGCTCGTGCAGCTTCTGGGCCGCGGCGAGCGCGGGCTCCGAGCGCGGGCTCCAGGTCGCCCAGAAGACCAGCAGCGTCGCCGGCTGCCCCTTGAGCTGGGCGAGCGTGTACTCGTTCCCCTCGGCGGTCTTGAGGGCGAACTCCGGCACCTCCATGCCGGTCTTGAGGTACTTGAAGGCCGCGCCGGCCTGCGGGATGGCGAACGTCATCGCGAGCAGCGCCGCGAGCGCCGTCAGCGCCGTGGCCGCGGTGCGCCGCGAGCGGTGGGTCGGGTGCACGTCGTGCAGCATGGATCCCTCCTTAGCGCAGCAGGTACTGCTTGTCCGAGCTGTGCGGGTCGTGACACTCCGGGCAGCGCTTGTTTCCGCTCTTCTCGATGTGGGTCTTGCTGTTCGTCTGCGCGTGGCACTGCACGCAGAGCGCGCGCACGTTCATCACGAGGAACTTCGGGTTGCCCGACCCGTGCGGGTCGTGACAGGTGCTGCACTGGCCGGTGCCGAGCGGGCCGTGCAGGCGCTTGCCGCCGGTCTTGGGGTCGTGGCAGTTGTTGCAGAGCTTGGCCTCGCTCACGGGGAAGGTGCGGCCCACCCCCTGCGGATGGCAGGATTTGCAGTCGCCCTCGGCCACCGGCGGGTGGTAGCGGAAGACGCTCGCCGGCTGGTCCTTGGGGGCGTAGGTGTAGACGATCTTCTGGCTCTCGTCGCCGGACTTGACCAGCACCGTGTTCTCGCCGGGCACGAGCGGCACGCTCACCGTGAACGCCTTCCCCGACTGCTTCGCGCCCTCGACCCGCTTGCCGTTGAGCGAGACCTCCAGGTTCGAGACCGCCCCCGTGCCGATGAGGGTCACCGGGGTGCTGCCGAGCACGGCGTTGCCGGGCGGGACCACGACGTGCAACTCGGCGCGCGCCGAGCGGGCAGCCAGGACGCCGACGAGGCAGGCGGCCAGGGCGGTGGCGGGGAGAAGCGTTCGGCGTCCCATACGGTGGTTCTCCTACTGGTTGCCAAAGAGGCGCTTGAGCGCCAGCTTGTAGTTCTCGACGGCCAGGTTCAGGTCGCCCTTCTTCTCGTAGGCCTTGCCCATCTCGTAGTAGACCTTCTCGGGCTTCGGGTTGAGCTTGAGCGCGGCCTGGAAGAACTCGAGCGCCTTGTCGGTGTCGCCCTTCTTCGCGTGCGCCATGCCGAGGCCGACCTTGGCGTCGTTGCTCGTCGGGTCGCACTTGATGACGTACTCGAACTCCTTGATCGCCTCGTCGACCTTGCCGTCCTCGAGGTAGACGTGCCCGAGCAGGATGTGCGCGTCGCAGTAACCGGGGTCGACCTTGAGGATCTCCTGGAGCTTGGCGACCGCCTTGTCCTTCATGCCCCGCTCCATGAGCACCATGGCGAGGCCGTACATCTTCTTGGCCTCCTTCTCCTCGGCGCTCGCGACCGGCCCCTCCTGCGGGCGGATGGCCAGCTCGGCGTCCTCGGCCTTCTTCTCGCCGAGGGCGACCAGCGCGTACTCGCTGGTCTCGATCTCCAGGTCGAACGGGGCGAGGTTCACCTCGTGGATGACCGTCCCGGCCTTGTCGACCCAGACCGTCGTCGGCAGCGCCTTGACGCCGAGGGTGCCGTAGAGCTCCTCGGTGCCCATGAGGATCGGGAACGCGGCGCCCTCGGGGTCGGCGAGGGCCTTGGCCTTGTCCGGGGCCTCCTTGCCGAGGTAGATGCCCAGGTAGACCACGCCCTTGTCCTTCGTCGCATTCCAGCTGCGGCCGACGCGCTTGAGGGCGTTGGCGGTGTTGACCCCCTCCTTGAAGAGGATGATCACCCGCGCCGGGCCCGGCTCGACCTTGACCTCGGCGCCCGCGGTGTCCTTGAGGGTGAAGGCCGGCAGCTTGTCGCCGACCTTGACCTTCTCGAAGCCGGCGGCCGGCGACGCGAGCGCCAGGGCGAGGGCCCCGGCCAGGGCGGCGGCCGCGTGGAGCGTCCTGCGGATCGTGACTGTGGCATTCATCTCGCGTCCCTCCCCCCAGTGCGCCCCTAGTACTTGACCGGGCTCTCGCGGTCGTAGGTCATCTCGCGGTGGCAGCCGACCACGCAGTTGCCGCCGGTCGCGAGCTTCGTGAACTTGACCGGCAGCTGCCAGCCGCCGGAGCCGAACGGGACCTTCTCGCGGATGTGCTTGTCCTGGTCGCCCGCGTGCATCTCGTGGCAGGCCTTGCAGGAGCGGCCCTTCTTCTGGTTGACGTGGAAGTAGTGCAGGTTGCGCCCGCCGTTGCGGAAGCCGGTGAGCGTCGTCGTGACCTCGGTCAGGGCCATGTCCTTGTTGTGGCAGTCCCAGCAGATGGCGTAGTTCTCGGTCTTGTACTCGATGTAGAACTCCGGCGGGAAGAACTTCTTGAGGATCTTCGTGTAGTTCGAGCCGTGGGTGTCGTGGCAGGCGTAGCAGTCGTCCTGCTGGACCGGCCCGTGCAGGCTCTTGGAGGCCAGCACGCGCGAGCCGATGTCCTTGTGGCAGCTGTAGCAGATCTGCTTGGTCGAGAGCTTGAGCTGGCGCACGTAGTCCGAGGAGTGGGGGGTGTGGCACTGCGTGCAGACGCCCTGCTTGAGCGCCTGGTGCTGGTTCGTCGCGGCCTTGACGTGCTCCTGGACCTTGGTGTGGCAGGAGTAGCAGAGCGCGATCGGGTCGTTCTTGAGCAGGAACTTGTAGGCGCCGCTGTGCGAGTCGTGGCAGGTCGCGCAGGACTCGGTGACCGGCTTGTGCACGCTCTTGCGCGTGAACTCCGCCTTGCGGTCCTCGTGGCAGAGGAAGCAGAGCGTGTTGCCCTCGGCCTCGAGCTGGAACTTGTAGTCCGAGGCGTGGGGGTTGTGGCAGACGTTGCAGTCGCCGGCCGCGACCGGCCCGTGGAGGAACTCCTTTGTCGTCTTGTTGTTCTCGTGGCAGGAGAAGCACAGCGCCGAGGTCGTCGGCTTGCGCATCTGGAACTTGGCGTCGGACTGGTGCGGGTCGTGGCAGGCGATGCAGTCGCCCATCGCCACCGGGCCGTGCACGAACTTGCCCTGGAGCTTCTTCTGCAGCGACTCGTGGCAGATGAAGCAGAGGTCCTTGCCCTTGGCCGCGATGGTGAAGCTGGCCGCGTTGTGCTTCTCCGGCGTGTAGCTGGCGCGCGTGCGGTGGCAGGCCGTGCAGACGCCGGCGCCGATGGGCCCGTGCACGTACTTGGCCTTGCCCATGCCGGGGTGGCACTTCTCGGAGAGGCAGTTGTCCCCGCCAGGCGCCTGCGCGCGGGCGGGGGCGGGCGCGGCGAGCGCCAGCGCCAGTGCGGCGATGAGAGCGACGAGCGTGCGGTGCGGCCAGGTACCCTGCATTTCACCAGCCTCCTTTGCGCTGCGGACCCCTCTGCTGCGAATCCCCGATTCCCCTCGTGTGTCCCTTCGCGCCGCGGGATCCTTCCCCGCCTGCCCCCACCCCCCTAGGCGTAGCTGTGGAGGCCGGAGAGGACGAAGTTCACGCCGATGTAGGTGAACACGACCGCCGCGAAGCCGATGACCGAGAGGATCGCGGTCTTCTTGCCCCGCCACCCCGCGGTGAAGCGCGCGTGCAGGTAGGCGGCGTAGATCAGCCAGGTGATGAGCGACCACGTCTCCTTCGGGTCCCAGCTCCAGTAGGTGCCCCAGGCGTAGTTGGCCCAGGCGGCGCCGGTGACGATGCCGATGGTCAGCAGGGGGAAGCCGACCATGACCATCTTGTAGCTCAGGTCGTCGAGGATCTTCATCCCGGGGAAGAGGGCGGCGATGCGGTCGTGGTACAGCGTGCCGACGTACCAGAAGAGCGCGAAGATCGCCGCCGCGGCCAGCCAGGAGACCACCTTCACGCCGGCCGCGGGGCTCGCGAACGAGGCTGCGAAGAGGTGCGGCTGCGCGGCGCCGGCGACCTTCTGCACGATGAAGTCGAGCGCGGTGGCCGCGATCAGCGTCATCATCGTCACGAGGCTGGCCATGCCGACGATGTAGGGCACTTCGTTGCGCTTCTCGGCGGCGAGGATCAGGTACAGGACGCTCACGCCAAACGAGATCGAGAAGGCCGCGTAGCCGAGGAAGCTCGTCATGACGTGCGCCGCCAGCCAGTTGCTCTGCAGCGCCGGCACCAGCGGCTCGATCTCCTGGGAGATGTTCGGGGCGATCGAGATCGAGGCGATGGCGAGGAAGCCGAGCGGGGCGGCAATGACGCCGAGGCTGCGGTTGCGGTAGACCCGCTCGAAGATCAGATAGATCATGATGATCGACCAGGACCAGAAAACCATCGACTCGTACATGTTCGACAGCGGCGGGATGTTGCCGAAGCCCGTGAGCACGGTCTTCTCGTACCAGCGCATCCCCAGCGCCACGGTCTGGGCGACGAAGCCGAGGGCGGTCACCCCCGTGGCGGTCCAGCCGACCTTCGTGGAGCGGAAGCTCAGGTGGGCGATGTAGATCACCGACGCCACCAGGTAGCAGACCATCGAGGTGTTGAAGAGCATCGAACTGTTCATCTGATCCCGGGCCCTCTCGTTCCTCTTTCCAGACGCCGCGTTACGCGATCGTCACTTCTAGCACATCCCAGGTGCGCCCGCCAGCCCCCACGTCCGCGCGTGACGCGCGGACCGGCGGAGGCAGACATGTCACCGGCCTGTTTCTTCGCCGGCTGTTGCCCATGTCAGGCCGTGTTGCTCGGATCACGCATCCCCCCCCGTCCGCCTCAGTTCCTCGCGAGCGAAGCCAAGCTGTTTCCTTCGGTTGCGATGCCCGCTACTCTGCTGGATCCGCGCGTTCGCGCGGATCTGGCCCCTCAGGCGCGGGCCTCGGCGAGCGCCTGGACCGCGTCCCCGAGCTTCTCGAACTCCTCGCCGAAGGTCTCGCGGTTCTTGTTGGCGTTGCCCGCGAGCGCGACCGCCGTCGCGCCGCCCTCCTCGCGCAGGCGCACCCAGACGCGCCGGTGCGAGACGAAGAAGGCGAACCAGAGGCCGAGGACCATCAGCGAGCAGCCGGTCCAGATGACCCAGACGCCCGGGTCGTGGACGACCTGCAGGCCGGTGTACTGGAGGCTCTCGACGTTCGTGAAGGACAGGTCCAGCGGCAGATCGCGCGCCGTCTTGAGGTCGGGGCGCAGCTTGAAGAGGTACGCCACCTGCGTCCGGCCGTCGGGGAGGAGCACCCCGACCTGCGCCACGGGGTTGCGCGGCTGGTTGGAGCGGCTCGTCGGCTGGCGGTTCTCGTCCATGGTGAAGTCGGGGTAGATCCGCTGGAGCTGGACGCGCACCTGCGTGCCGGGGACCTCCTGGGGCGTGCGGTCGGTGAAGCTCAGGTCGTGCGCCGCCCCGCTCTTCGGGTCCACGGCGCGGATCGTCGCGGTCAGGCCGCGCCCGGTGTCGCCGTAGCTCGACTGGTAGAACCAGATGCCCTTGTACTTGAGCGGCGAGTTCACCTCGATGCGCTCCTTGAGCACCTCGCGACCGCCGTCGACGACCGTCAGCCGGCTGTAGAAGTCCTTCGGGCGCGATGAGCCGGGGTAGTAGTCGACGTTGAAGTCGTCGCAGCGCACCTGGAACGGCAGGCGCGCGGTCTGGCGGCCGCCGCGGGGCATGTACTCGTCGGTGGTCTCCCCCTCGACGATGTTCATCGCACCCTTGAAGCCGTAGAGGCTGCCGAGGATGCCGCCGATGAAGATGATGATGATCGAGAAGTGCGTGACGTAGATGCCGAGGCGACTGTAGGCGCCCTTCTGCGCGAAGAGGTGGCGCGCGCCGTCGCGCTCGCCCTCGCGCACCCGGTAACCGGCCTTGGCCAGGATCCCCGACACGGCGGCGGCGGCCTCCGCGGCGGGCTGGCGCAGGGAAAGCGCCCGGCGGTTGGGGCTGTTCTTGAAGCCGGCGTCCTCCAGCTCGACCTTGGGGCGGGCCATGATCCGCCAGGTCGTGGGCAGGCGCTTGAGCGAACAGACGATGAGGCTGACGCTCAGAACGCTCAGCAGCGTGTAGAAGTACCAGGTGTGATAGAGGTTGAAGAAGCCGATCTTCTCCGCGACGTCGTAGGCGCGCTGGGCGCGCCCGGCGTCCCCGAAGAACTGCTGGAGAAGGCGCAGGTTGTCCTCGACGTCCCCGATGTTCTCCTGCTGCAGGACGGTGCCGATGATCGAGATCGTCGCCAGCAGGATCAGGGTGATGACGGCGACGTGCACCGAGCTGAAGAACGTGACGAGGGGCGAGTACCAGGAATTCTTGGGGGCCGCAGACTCGTCGGCGGCAGCGGGGGTCGGGGTTTCTTGCACCACGGCGGGGTCGCTCTCCTTCGCGTCCGGTTCCGGACAGCAATCACGGCCGGTCGGGCAGCCCGACCGGCCGTGACCTCACTTCATTCCCCGCGTCCGGTGCCCGCTGCGGCCGTCGCCGGCCACCGCGCGCCCGGTGCGGTCACAAACTACAAGGCTACTCGGCGCCGCCGTGGCAGGCCTTGCAGCTCGTCGGAGCCTTGGCCGCCTGGGCCGCCGCGTCCGTCTTGTGGCACGCCAGGCACAGCCCTTCCTTGTCGTGGATCATCTTGTAGGTGTCGAGCTGCTTGTCCTTCGCCTCCGGACCGTGGCAGTCGAAGCAGAGCTTCGCGGGCGTGCCGCCGGCCTTGAGCTCCTTGTCCTGGTGGTGGCACTTCGTGCAGCCGAGCTTCTCGCCGTGCACCTTGTGGTTGAAGGTGACCGGGCCCTTCGCCTTCTTGCCGTCCTTGAGCTTGCCGGCCGGGAACTTGTCGGCGGGCTTGTCGAGGGTCAGCTTCCCGTCCGCGCCGATGGCCGCGTAGGCCGGGACGACCGCGAACGCCGCGAAGATTGCGAGAACAGCGATGACGATACCCTTCTTCATTCTGTTTCCCCCCTTTCTTTGTTTGGTTAACGCGTATCTCCCTGACTGGAAAAACCCGTCCTTCATACACCCCCGCCGGTGGGGTTGTCAACCGCTGCCGCGCCCCGGGCCGGCGCCCTGTCTCTGGGGGGAAGACACGGGCCGCGCCGGCAAAGTTCCCGCGGACACAAGCCCGCGGGTCACGCCGGCGCGGGGCCGCCCAGCGCCCGGCACCACTCGGTTTCGGCGACCGCGCCGGCCCGCAGCTGCGTCACCGCCCCGGCGGCGTCGACGTCGAGGAGCGTCGAGGGCGCCGAGGGCGGCAGCACGCCCGCGTCCACGAGGACCGCGACGTCGCC
>DATDCY010000206.1 GCA_036524115.1 bacterium
CTCGACGAGGCGGCCGCCGCGCGGCTCGCCGGCGGCCTCGCGGGGCGCCCGGCGCGGGTGCGCGGCGTCGAGGAGAAGCGCTTCTCGTCCTCGCCGAAGCCCCCCTTCACGACCTCGACGCTGCAGCAGGAGGCGGGGCGCAAGCTGGGCATGACGGCCCGCCGCGCGATGGAGAGCGCGCAGCGGCTCTACGAGAACGGCTTCATCACCTACATGCGCACCGACAGCGTCAAGCTCTCGGACCAGGCCGTGTCCGCGGCCCGGGCGCTGGTGCAGTCGCGCTACGGCGGCGAGTACCTGCCGGAGCGCCCGCGCTCCTGGGAGGCGAAGTCGCGCAACGCGCAGGAGGCGCACGAGGCGATCCGGCCCGCCGGGGAGCGGTTCCGCGACCCGGACGAGGTCGAGCGGGAGATCGGCGGCGGCGACGCGCGCCTCTACGAGCTGATCTGGAAGCGCACGGTCGCCTCGCAGATGAAGGACGCGCTGCTCAAGTCCGTGGCGGCGACGTTCGACGCGGCCCTCGCGGGCGACGGCGCCGGCGTCGCGAAGGCGGCCGAGCTGGTGGCGCGCGGCAAGACCGTCCTCTTCGACGGCTTCCTGCGCGCCTACATCGAGGGCGCGGACGAGCCGGAGGCGGGCGCCGAGGGCGAGCGCGAGGCCACGCTCCCGCCGCTGGCGGCCGGCGACGTGGCGCAGGTGGCGGAGGCGCGCCCCGCCGGCCATCGCACGAAGCCGCCGGCGCGCTACACGGAGGCCGGCCTCGTGCAGAAGCTCGAGGAGCTGGGCATCGGGCGCCCCTCGACCTACGCGAGCATCATCGGCACCATCCTCGACCGCGAGTACGCCGTCAAGCGCGGGCCGGCGCTCGTGCCGACGCCGGTCGCCTTCGCGGTCGTGCAGCTCATGGAGCGGCTGGCGCCGACGCTCGTCGACTACTCCTTCACCGCCGAGATGGAGGACCGGCTCGACGCGATCGCCCTCGGCGGGCTGCAGCGGCAGGCTTTCCTCGACGAGTTCTACCGCGGCGACCGGCCGGGCCTGCACGCGATCGTCACCGAGCATGCCGCCGAGATCGACCCGAAACAGATCGGCACGATCGCGCTCGGCGAGCACGAGGGGCGCGCCATCGCGCTGCGCGTCGGGCGCTTCGGCCCGTATCTCGAGTGGGGGGAGCAGCGGGCGAGCGTCCCCGAGGGGCTCGCCCCCGACGAGATCACCGTCGCGAAGGCGCTCGAGCTGCTGGCCGCCGCCAGCCAGGGCGAGGAGCCCATCGGGCACGCCCCGGACGGGACCGCGGTGTACCTGCGCACCGGCCGCTTCGGCCCTTACGTGCAGCTCGGCGAGGACGACGGCGACAAGAAGCACAAGCCGAAGCGCGCATCGCTCTTCAAGTCGATGGACCCGCGCCGGGTGACCCTCGAGCAGGCGCTGCAGCTGCTCTCGCTGCCGCGCGAGCTGGGCGTGGCCGCGGACGGCGGGACCGTCGTGGCGCGCTCCGGCCGCTTCGGCCCCTACCTCGAGAAGACCGTCCCGGGTGCCGAGAAACCCAAGACACGCAGCCTCGCGAGCGAGGAGCAACTGCTCACCGTGACGCTCGCGGAGGCCGAGGCGCTGTTCGCGGTGCCCAAGCGCGGGCGGGGGCGCGGCGCGGCGCGCGAGCCCCTGCGCGAGCTGGGGACGGACCCGGTCAGCGGCGCGCCGGTCGTGGTGCGCGACGGGCGCTACGGCGTCTACGTGACGGACGGGACGACGAACGCGACGCTGCCCAAGGGCACGAGCGTCGAGGAACTGACGCTCGGCGAGGCCGCGCGCCTGCTGGCGGCGCGCCGCGAGGCCGCCCCGGCGAAGAAGCGGGCCGGCGGCCGGCGGCGCGCAAAATAGGCGGCCGCCCTACTTCGCCACGCCTTCGATCACCCGCTCCTGGCCCTTGACCTTGTAGGTGATCTTCACCGCGGTTCCCGGCACCAGCGCGTCGAGCGCGGCCTGCAGTTCCGTGGCGTCCTTCACGGGCTTGCCGTTGAGGGTGAGGAGCGGATCATCCTTGGACTGCTCCTGCGCCTGGGTGCCGCCGGCACCCATCTTCATGCCGCCTCAGCCGGACATCGCCCCCTGGACCGTCGCGACCGTGATCCCCGCCGCGGCGAGGCTCGCGATGCTGACCCCGGCGAGATACTTCTTCAGCTCCCGTCCCTCCATGGCGCCCCTCCTCGGTTGTGCCCGGCGATCGCCTGCCGATCGGTTGTGATCCATGGATAGGCCGGGTGCCCCGGCCTGTCAAGCGGAATGGCGGAGGAACGTCCCCGCGCGGTACTCGCGGAAGGCGGTCTCCAGCTCCTCCTGGGTGTTCATGACGATCGGGCCGTACCAGGCCACCGGCTCGCCGATCGGCTCGCCCGAGACGAGCAGGTAGCGGCAGCCCCGCGGGCCGGCCGCTGCGGCCACGGTTCCCTTCCCCTCGAACAGGACGAGCTGCCCGGCGTCGACGCGCCCGGAGCCGGCGAACGCCGCCTCCCCGTCCACCACGTAGGCGAAGCAGCGGTGGCGCGCCGGCACGACGTGGACGCAGGTGGCGCCCGGGGTGGCGACGGCGTCGAGGTAGGCGGCGTCGACGACGAGGTCGCGCACCGGGCCGTGCACGCCGCCGGCCTCGCCCGCGATGAGCCTGACGCTCACCCCGCGGGCCAGCTCGATGACCGGGATGTCCGCCGCGACCAGCCCGCGGTAGCGCGGCGCCATCATCTTGTGCTTCGCGGGGAGGTTGACCCAGAGCTGGAAGCCGCTGAGCACGCGATCGGGGGGCGCCTTGGGCATCTCCTGGTGGATGATGCCGCCGCCGGCGGTCATCCACTGCACGTCCCCCGGGCCGATCGTGCCGCCGTTGCCGAGGCTGTCGCCGTGCTCGACCAGCCCGCGGTCGAGGTACGTCACGGTCTCGATGCCGCGGTGCGGGTGCCACGGGAAGCCCGGGAGGTAGTCCGCGGGGTCCGCGCTGCCGAAGTCGTCGAGCAACAGGAAGGGGTCGAGCCGCGGCACCTGCTCGTTGCCGAAGACGCGGTGCAGGCTGACGCCCGCCCCCTCCAGCGTCGGCCGGCTCCGCCAGATGTCGGCCACGCTGCGCTTCGCGGTCACGGCTGCTGTCCTCCCTCCCCGCCCCGATGCGCGCGACGGACCTCGCGCGGCTACTTGAGGACCTGCCCGAGGAACATCCTGAGCTCCTCCCACGAGGCGCGGTCGGCCTCGGCGTTGTACGCGAGCGGCAGGTTGAACTTCTTGCCGTACTCGTCCGCGTCCGGGTTCGTGAAGCTGTGCTTCGCCCCCGGGTACGCGATGAAGGTCATGTCGGCCTTCGCGTCCGCCATCTCCTGCTTGAAGGCGGCGACCGCCTCCGGCGGCACGAAGGTGTCGTCGGCGCCGTGCATCACGAGGAGCCGCGCCTTGATCCCGCCGGGCGCCGCCTTGTAGACCGGGGCGAGGCTGCCGTGGAAGCTCGCGACCCCCTTGAGGTCCAGCCCGGCGCGAGCCATGTTCAGCACGACGCCGCCGCCCATGCAGTAGCCGATGGCGGCGATGCGCCCCGCGTCCGTCTGCGGCTGCGCCTTGAGGAACTCGAGCCCGGCGAGGAACCGCGCCTTGGTGGTCTCGGGGTCCTTCGTCAGCTCGCCCGCGAACTTGCCCGCGTCGTCGGGGTGCGCCGCGGTCTTCCCGTCGCCGAACATGTCCACGGCCAGCGCGGCGTAGCCGAGTTCCGCGAGCATCCGGGCGCGGCGGCGCGTGTAGTCGTTGAGCCCCCACCACTCGTGGACGACGAGCACGCCGGGGCGCTTGCCTTCCAGCGCGGAGTCGTACGCGAAGTACCCCCTGAGCGTGGTCGTCCCGGAGGCGTACTGCACCTCGCGCCCTTCGATGACGGCCGCGCGCGCGGTCATCGCGGACGCGACGGGCGCGACGACCGCCGCGACCAGCGCGAATACCAGCAGATGCCTCGTCGTCATGGCGTCCCTCCCGGCCCCGTGGCGGGACCACGTGAGAGGGGGCGGCGCCGCCGACCCCGGCGCCGCCCCGAGAGTGATCGTATCGCCCTACCGGCCCTGATCGTGGGGAACCGTCACCGTGGCCGTGTGCGTCGTGACGTTGCCGCTGGCGTCCTGCACCTCGTACGTGACGGTGTAGACCCGGCCGTCCCCGCCCCCGGCGCGCTCGGCCCGCACCTGGAACTCGCGGTCGTCGGTGCCGGCCGCGACGCCCTGGACATCGTTCACCGTGTTGCCGTCGCCCCGGCCGTTGTCCGGCTCGTCGCTGACGACGGAGACCAGCCGGACCGCCGGCGCCGCGTCGCAGGCGTCCCGCACGACGATCGTGGCCCGGATGGTCACCAGCCTGTGGTTCGGCGGCCAGAGCACCGCGGGCGAGAGCGTCACGGTGAACACCGGCGCCGTCGTGTCCCTGACCGTGACCTTCTGGCTGTCGCTGGCGCTGTTGTCGAAGTTGTCCACCGCGGTCCAGAGCACCGTCGTCATACCCAGCGGGAAGAGCGCCGGCGCGTCGTTCGTGACGGTCACCGCGTCGTCGCAGACGTCGCTGACCACCGGGGTGCCCAGGTCCACCGGCGTGCCCAGCGGCGAGGTGCACTCGGCGACCACATCGGGCGGCGCGTCGATCGACGGCGGCGTCGTGTCGACCACCGTCACCAGCTGCGCGTCCGTCCCGCTGTTGCCGCTGGCGTCCGTGCCGGTCCACGTCACCGTCGTCGTGCCGAACGGGAAGATGGCCGGGGCGTTGTTCGTCACCGCGGGCGCCGCGTCGCACAGGTCGGCCGCGACCGCGAGCCCGAGCAGCGGCGAAGCGCCGGCCGGCGAGGTGCACTCCACCGCGGGCAGATCGGGCGGCGCGGTGACCACGGGGGGCTTGGTGTCGGTCACGGAGAGCGGCCCCGAGAGCGCAAAGAAGACGTTGCCGAGCGCGTCGAGCCTGACTCGCGCCGCGGCCGTGAGCGAGGTCGGCACGGTGATGGACTCCGCGCCGTCGTTGGGGGTCGACGCGAGCAGCTCGCTGAAGGTCGCGCCCCCGTCGGCGGAGAACAGCGCGCGCACGTCCGCGGCGACGGAGCCGCCGCCGACCTGCCAGGCCAGCGGCGCGACATCGCCGCACTCGAGCGTGGCGCCGGACGCCGGCGCGGTCAGCAGGAAGGGCTCGCCGCTGACGGTGAGCGTGAGGCCGTCATGGTTCACGCCACCGCCGCCGGCGCGGTTGTCGCGGGCGGTGACCCGGAACGTCAGCGTCCGGTCGACCTCGGGCAGCCGCTCCCAGGGGCTCGGCGTGCCGGCGAGCAGATCGGCCAGCGCGGGGAAGGTCCGCGCCGGCGCCGGCACCGGCGGGCGCGAGCGGAAGAGCGGGCCGTCCGCCATGTTCGGCGGCGGCGTGGCGGCGCCGAGGTCGAACTGCTCCCAGCAGTAGCTGAGCGCGTCGCCGTCGGCATCGGTCGCCGTCGCGGTGAGCGTGAACGGCGTCGCGCGCGGGATCGTGAAGCCGGGCCCCGCGGCGACCAGCGGCGGGTTGTTGCCCGTCGGCGTCTCGACGCCGCAGGCCGCGCCCGCGCCGTCGCGGAAGGCGGTGATCTCGTCGAAGCTCGCGGTGTGGAAGTAGGCGTCGGCCTGCGCCTGCACGTCCTCGGCGCCGCAGCGGCCGGCCAGCCCCATGATCGTCGAGCCGCTGCCCGGCTCGTACGCGGTCGCGGCGTCGCGGCCCGTGGCGCCGCAGCCGTCCGTCGTGCCGTTGAAGGTGTGGTGCGCGCCCATCTGGTGGCCGACCACGTGCGAGAAGACGTCGACGTCGAAGGGGTCGCCGACGGGGTTCGGCAGCGCGGTCGCGCCGCGCGCCTTGAGACCGTCGGCGCAGGTCACCCCGATCCCGGCGAGGCCGGCGGCCGGGCCCGCCGTGACGATGTGCCCGATGTCGTAGTTGGCGGCCCCGACATTCGCGTCCAGCTCGGCCTGGTTCTGGCCCAGGAGGGCGTCGTCGACCACGCTGCCGGTCGGGAACGGGTCGGTCGCGGGGTCGGTGAAGATGCGCGTCGCGGCGATGACGAAGCGCACGGCGACCTCCGGCTCGTAGATGCCGGTGGCGCGGTTCACCGTCGTCACGATCTGCGCGGCGGCGTTGGCCTCGCCGCCGAAGAAGGTCGTGTACTCGCCCGTCGCCGTGATCGCCAGCCGGTAGGTCCGGAGGCGGTCACCCGAGGGGGCCGCGGGCACGATGGCGAGCGCGAGAGGCCCGCCGCCGTCCAGGGTGCCGCACGCGAACGGCCGCGGGGCCAGGCCCTGCTTGCGGACGCTGCGATAGGCGCGGCCGGCCGGGTCGACGAGGACCGTCCCGCTCCGCGAGATGATCTGCGCGTGGAAGCCCAGCGGCGTCACGTCGAGGCGCGCCGTGGCCGCCGGATCGTCGACGCCCTGGCCGCGGTAGGTCCTGATGGAGCGGTAGCGCTGCGCCAGCGCGGGCGAGAGGATCGGCGAGCGCTCGATGCGGAACCGGGCGAAGGCGCCGCCCGGCAGCGGCAGGCTCAGCACGGGCCGCCGCGCGCCCGCCACCGTCTCGGACGGAGCCGCGGCGAGGATGCGGTTGAGCGCCCGCGTGTCCAGCGAGAAGGCCCGTCCCCCGGGGACGCTGGCCGCCCCCGGCCGCAGCGTCCAGACGCCGTCGGGAGAGCGCTTCGCTGGCTTCGCCGCCTCAGCCGGGCCCGGCAGCGCCAGGCCCCCAAGGCAGACTGCGCCCAGCACGAGTGCGGGCACCACGTTGAACAGACATCTCCGGCGTTTCATGTCCGACTCCTCCTTGGTGGCTGCGCGCGTGAAAAGAAAGGCCCAATGCCTTGCCGCACGAACACGCTCTCCCTCGACGACGTCCCTGGACCGTGACCGGTGACTAGAGGGAAGGTAAGAATGCCCGCCGGGACTGTCAAGTGAGGGTGATCACCCCATCCGGGGGATCCGGCCCGCCCGCGCGGACCCCGTCAGCGCCGCAGCGTCCAGGTCGGCTTCACGTCGTCGCGGCAGCGCAGCTCCAGCACCCTGCCGGTGGCCGGATCGACGTCCGCGCTGATCGGTGCCGCGGCCACGCGCAGGGTGTGGAACTGCAGGCGACGCACGCCCCCCGCCTCCTCGCTCTTCTCCGGGGCGCCGAGGGCCCGGACGAGGTCGGCCTCCGAGGCCCCGGGGGCGATCTTCGGGCAGGCCTTCAGGTTGCGGTGCCCGAAGGGGTCCTCCGCGCGCAGCGACCGGTCGTACCAGAAGGTCCAGCCCCAGAGCGCCAGGCAGATGACGATCGCCGCAAACGCGAAGTACTTCACGGGCGCTCCTCGGGCTCTGAACTCATCACCGCGGCATCAGCGCGAACACACCCCAGCCCAGGTATTCACGCGTGTAAGCGGCGTGGCGTTCGGGCTCCGAGGTCAGTTGGGCCCGAACATCTTTCGCCAACTCGTCGTCGGGATTGGCTTCAAGCCATCGGCGCATGGTGAGCCATTTTGCCGCCTCGTATCTGTCCCAGCCGTCCTGGTCAGCCAGAACCATTTCAACGACATCATAGCCAAGGCGGCCGAAAGACGCGAGAAGTTCTGGAAGCACGAGAAAGTCGCGGATTGAGTTGGCGCGGCACCCCTTGGCAACATCTTCCGTCGGCGGCAACTGCCTCCAGTAAGGCTCGCCTATGAGGATGATCCCTCCGGCGCGCAGGCTCCGCGCCAGAAGCTCGATAGTGCCGGCGACTCCCCCGGCGATCCAAGTGGCACCGACACAGGCCGCCACACCGGCCTTGTCGTCCGAGACGTAGCCGGCAGCATCACCATGGATGAACGTGACTTGATCGGCAACGCCGAGTTCCTCAGCGCGAAGTCTCGCTTGCTCGGTAAACAACTGGCTCATGTCGATGCCGATGCCGATGATTCCGTGATCGCGTGCCCAGGTACACAGCATCTCCCCCGAACCGCTGCCGAGATCGAGCACGCGGGTCCCCGCTTCCAGACGCAACGCCGCGCCGAGAGTGGCGAGCTTTTCTGGAGTGATCGGGTTGTGGATGCGGTGAGCACTCTCAGTGATGTTGAAGATCCGTGGAATGTCCATTGCAGACAATTTCCTCTCGAGGGGTGAACAGGCTCGGTCACCCGGCCTGGTCAGAATGTCTTCCGCACAGACCGTGACAGACCGGACCGTCGGCCAGAACGCCTGGTTGGCGTCTATGACTACGCCGCCTCCACCTATCGCACATGCCTAATGGTAACCCTTACAGGCTGCTGCGCCAGCACCAAGTCCAGCCTTCTGAGTCCACTCTTCTTCCGTGACCTCGCGAATACTCATGTTGTACATCAGCGTTCCGGCCCAGTCCCTCTGAAGGATTACGAAGTAGTTGGACCTGCCCTCCACCGTTTGGAACTTTATCTCCGGCTTGTTGAAGACGTTTGCTCGCCCAGGGCCCCCGTAGAAGACTCTTAGGGTATGTTGACCGGGACTCAGAGCCACGTCACTTGTCTTCCCACATTCGGAGAAACTGCCAACCTGCTTGCCGTCCGCCTCAGCGAAGATCGTAAAGAAGGTCGAGGGCACATTGCTGAGAACATGAATCCGAGTCTCTGCAACGAACCTTGAAAAGGCAAAGTGCTCGATGAAGTCCGGCTTCTCGGCACGAATTTCAGCGTCTTCCTGTCCTGGAGCATATTCTTCGGACCAACAGATGTTGAACTCGTATTCTCTGGCCTCAGGATGCAAGCACACGTAGCACTGGCCTTCATGGACCACGTAGGGTACGTCTCTTGGACGCTTCATCGCTGTGTCCTTGTACTTGTACTGGTAGCGAACGCAGTACTCCCCATATCTGGGATTCAGGTCTGCCTCTTTCGAAACAACCTCGTAATACTTGGGACTTGCCTGAAAGTATGTGTTTCTGACGTAAGCCAGGTATTCCTCTGGCGTATTGAAAGCCTGTTTGGCCGGGTATCGATCCACCCCTGCGATCACTCTGTGTTTCAAAGAAGTAGCTCTCTTCTCGAAAGCCACCCAGTCATCCTTCAGCCGGATCGCGAACCACCCTGATCCTTGGGGCGGTGAGATGGAGAAGCCATTGAAGTTCCTTTGAGTGTCCTTGGTGACTGCGATCTTGGTGCCTGCGGCTGTTGTGGCGCACCCTGCCAGCGCGATGAAGATGACTGCGATGGCCTTCACTCCTTCCATCGCTCTCTCCTCCTGTCACCGAACGTAGCGCTTAGCCGCGGGACGGGCTGGCGCGGGCTGTGCCCCGCGCAGACCGTGACAGACCGGACCGCCGGCTACAACGCCTGGCTAGCCGAGCTCTTCGATCCGTATGCCTTTCCCTTTGGCGATGCTCTCCCGGGCCTGCTGAATTCGAGACAGGAACCGAGGATCGTTCTCCAGGCGGTAATCGAACCAATCGTCCTCGGATTCGAACCCGATGAGAACCCCAGCCGGCTTGCCGTGCCTGGTAATGACGACCTCTTCCTTTTCCGCGACACGGAGGTAACGAGAGAGATCGTCCTTCACTTCTGACAATGCGACCTTCTTCATTGTGGTTCACCTGCCTTCTTGAGCCATTGATCTGACTTGCCCTTCTGGACGATTCCGAGGACTTCGACGGTGGCCTCAGACACGTCGTAGTAGATACGGATCTCTCCGACCCTGAGCCTGTACTGCGGACGGGAGACCCCCTTCAGCCTCTTGATCCGGCTCCTACTGGTCTTGGTTGGTTCATGTCTGAGATGCAGCTCTATCGTATCCCGAACCTCAGCACGCAAACGCGCCGTGAGTGCCTTGTATGTCGCCGCTGCCTCTGGCCCGAATACGACCTCATATCGCATTGCAGCTGGAATATAGCCAGACTCTGGCCATTGTCAAGTTGTTCTCTATTCAGGCTAACGTAGCATTTGCCGCGGGCGCGCTTGCCGGCCCGCCTTTGCCTGTGCTTTGCCACCAGCATCGCCATCGTAGGGCCGATATGCAAGCGTGATCCATCGGCACGCCGTGGTCACAACCCAGGAGTTTAGTTCTTCCTTCGTGCGACAGACATTGAGTCGTCGTACCATCTTTTCAGCACATTGAGGAGGGGACGTGAGCAACTGACATCCCATTGAACCGAGAAGACTGACCGACTCAGCGGTCTTGATGCCGCAGGCCGCAGCCGCCTCCCCCACGTTGTCTGTAACTCGCCATGTACCGATCTTTCGCACACTTGTCAGCATGAACTCATGCTGTTTGGCCTTCAAGGAATCTCGTGTTGAGGTCGACAGGTAGACAATCGACAGATTGGAGATATCGGTCGGCTTGTACTGAAGGATCTCCGAATCAGGAATGCTGGCAGCAGTTGGAAATCGTCCTGTGTGTGAATCTATGTCAACCGAGCGATAGGAGAGCGAAGCACAGGAAACACAGGACAGCGAAATGCCGACCGCTGCGACGAGTCTCAGTTTCATGTGCGGAATCCTCCTCGTTTCATCTCGCGTGACTGACTGTACCTGTATTGTTGGCAAGTGTGGGGATAAGCGAAGCCGCTGTAATGATGACCGCCAAAGGAAGACACATCGACCTTAGCTTTCCTGGTCTTTCCCTCTCACAGGGCCTAAGTGCAAGCGTGATCCGTCAGCTACAACGCCCGGTCTTGCAGTCTTGTCAGTTGTTCTTTTCCTCGATCCGATATCTTCCTTTCGGGTAGATGTCTTGGATCGTTCTCCGCAGTTCTTCAACGGAACCGCCTCTCCCATACTGCAACACAATTTCCATGTTCCCAATGCCGAAGCCGGAACTTCGTACCGCCGCCAATTGCCTTGTGACGATCTCGTCGCTGATCCTATTCAGAACCTCCTGTGACTCCTGCCCACCGATATCATCGCCTGGCAGATCGAACACAACACGTACAGTCTTGAACGACAGGTCGCCTTCCAACGCGCTTCCGGTCTTCGAGGGCTTTCCCGAACATGCAACAAGCAAGACGAACCCTGTCACCATCAGACTGGCATTGATTCCGCTGTTCATCTCTTTTGCTAACGTAGCGGTTAGCCGCGGGCGCGCTTGCGGGCGCCTTGGAACCGGCCTTTGTATCCGCCCATTGAACGGTAGCCCTCTTGCAAGAGTGATCGGTCAGCTACAACGCCTGGTTGGGCAGTCTATTCTTTTTCCGGGTGTTCTCCCAATATTGCACGGCCCGCGAGGCTCCACATCTTGAGTGGTTGCAGACCATCCTTGGATTCCTCGCTTGGATATTCTGAATGCTGTCGGAGAAGAAGGACATCTATCAACCAGGATATGAGTCCGGCATCCATCTTGTTGCTTGTTTCTGTGTATTGTTCTGGATCCCGATTTATATCTGCCTCGACCATGCTCCAGTTCGTGCCGGTATCAGCAAACCGTACGACATAGACGCAGAAGCCGGTCCAACTACGGTGAAAGAACAGAGTGTTGTTGTGCCAATAGACAAACCACTTGTCTTCCATTTGCTCAGGAATCACACCTTTCCGGATCTTCTTCATCTCCTGTGAGGTGAACGTCCGGCCGAGCGTAACGGTCACTCGTGCAGATGGAAGTTCAACGGTATTCCAATCTGACTTCTTGGCGCTTTTCATATTCTCTGCCCAACAGTTGCTTAGGTGGTTACGGCCCAACCCATCCGCACCCGTTGCGGCGTTGCATGGGAATTCAGGTGATAGGCCGCAACGGCAATGTCCGGTCGTGCCCGCGACCGCCCCGAACGGGATGGATCGCGACGGATTTCTCCCGTCGGGACCGCAGCCGCGATCTTCAGTCGGGGTGGCGGCAGGCAGGCACGGCGGTTCCGAAGCGAGCATCCGCGTCCACACCGCGACGCCATCACTGTCTCCCGGTTCCCCGCCCCAGCGCGCCCACGGAACGAGGCGCGCAGACGCGGGGATCGTAGCTCTGGACGAGGCAACCCGCAAGCGGTAGCATTCCCGCCCATGGGTTTCACGCGCAGCGCGACAGGGGCCGACGCCGCACGCGCGCGGGGCGTGCGGGTCGTGCTCTGGGCGATCCTCGGGCTGAACCTCGCCGTCGCCGCCGCGAAGTACTTCTACGGCGTCGCGACCGCGTCGATCTCGATGCAGGCCGACGGCTTCCACTCGCTCTTCGACGGCACCTCCAACATCGTCGGCCTCATCGGGCTCGCCGTGGCTGTGCGCCCGCCCGACCGCGACCACCCGTACGGCCACGCCAAGTACGAGACCTACGCCGCCGCGATCATCGGCGCGATGCTGCTGCTCGCATCCTGGAAGGTCGGCTCGGCGGCGTGGCAGCGGCTCAGCGACGGCGGCGAGCCGCCCCGCGTGGACGCCGGCTCCTTCATCGTGATGATCGTGACGCTCGGCGTGAACATCGGTGTCGCAACGTGGGAGCGCCGGATGGGCCGCAAGTTGCGCAGCGAGCTGCTCGTCGCGGACGCCAGCCACACGGCCAGCGACATCCTCGTGAGCGTCGGCGTCCTCGTCGGACTGGTGGCGGTGCGGCTCGGCTGGCCGCTCGCGGACCCGCTGCTCGCCCTGCTGGTCGCCGGGGCGATCCTCTGGACCGCGGGGCAGGTGCTGCGCCAGGCGGACCGCTCGCTCTCGGACACCGCGCGCCTGCCGACCCCCGACGTCTGTGCGGTGGCGCTCGGCGTGCCCGGCGTGCTCGGCTGCCACTCGATCCGCACGCGCGGCGCGGAGGCTGCGGTCTACGTCGATTTACACATCCAGGTCGACCCGGCCGCGACCGTGGGCGAGGGGCACCGCGTGGCCGAGGCGGTCGAGCGCGCGATCTGCGACCGCTTCCCGGAGGTCGCGGACGTCCTGGCGCACCTCGAGCCGTACGACGCCTACCAGGCAGGCAAGACCAAGGCGGAGAACGTCGCGGGAGCCCTGTCCTAGGGCCTGGATCAGACCGGGGACGCCGGCCGCCGCCCGCTTCGCGCAGCGGGCCTTGCGCTCACGCGCTGGCGCCGATGCGCTCGCGGATGGCGCTGACCTGGGCGCGGCAGCTCTCGAACTCGTCGAGGTCGACGCGGATCTTCGCCTGGACGGCGAGCGCACGCTCCAGGTCCTCGAGCCGGCAGTGGCCGAGCGCGAGGATCGCCTCGCCGAACTTCATCCCGGGATGGCGCCGCTGGTAGGCGAGCGCGTCGGCCATGCGCTCGCGGTCGATGGTCCCGTCACGCACCAGCAGGAAGCCGAGCTTCGTCGCCTCGCGGAACTCCGCCCGCTTGCGGTGGAAGGACTCGAGGAACGCGCGCGCCGGCAGTCCGTCGATCCTCGTCCCCTCGCGGAGGAGGCCCGCGTCGTCCAGGGCGTTGGCGAGCAGCTCCTGACCCGTGGCCCCGAACGGGTTGAACCGCTCCGTGTCGATCCCCGCGACGTCCATGGCGCCCCCTCTACTTCTCCGCCTCGAGCGCCGCGATCTTGCGGTTGAGGCGTTCGATGAGCTGGTCGAAGGTCTCCTTCGCCAGCAGCTGGGTGAACTGCTTGCGGTAGTTGCGGACCGTGTCGACCTCGTCGACGACGTAGTTGACGATGACCCACTGCGAGCCGCGCAGCGCCATGTGGTAGTCGAGCGGGATCCGGTCGTCCTTGTAGTGGGCCAGCGTGTGCACGGTGGCCGTGGCGCCCTTGATCTCCTCGCCCAGGTACTCGAAGCGGTCGGCGCGGTAGCGGCCGAGCTTCTTGATCGAGGTGATGCGCAGCAGCCGCGTGAAGGTGTCTTTGAAGAGCGTGCACTGCGCCGGGGTGAGCTTCGGGCAGAAGGAGTCGATGGCGGCGGCGGAGATCGCCGCGTAGTCCGTGACGCCGTCGATGAGCGCGAACAGCTGCTTCTCGACCGCGGCGTCGACCACCGGATGGGCCTTGAAGATCGCGAGCACCGCCTCGTTGGAGGCCCGCACTGCCTCCAGCGGGACGGGCACGGCTCCGGCCGGCGCCGCGGCGGCCAGCAACGCGATCGCGAGCGGCGCGACGAGCCTACAGAGAGACCTTCCCACGTTCCACCCACCCCAGGTAGAGGTTCACGTCCCCGAGGACGAAGCTCAGGCGCGCGATCGCCAGGTTCAGCGCCAGCTCGCGCTGCGGCTCCTCGGCCCGCAGCTCGTAGTACTTCTCGTAGGAGTCGAGCACCTTCGAGACCTCCTCCAGGCCCGTCTCCCAGGTGTCGAGCACCAGGCGCAGCCGGCTCTTGGCGGCCTTGAGCGCCGAGCGGGCCGACTCCAGGAGCGCGCGCTCGCGCACCGTGGCGCGCAGCGCCTGGCGCACGTCGACGCCGACCTTCGAGCGCAGTGCGGCGAGCCGCTCCGCCACCGCCCGCCGCTCGTCGAGGGCGGCGCTGACGTCGATGTTCGCGCGGTGGAGGTTGGCGTCCCAGGTGACGCCGATCGCGGCGCCGATCCGCGAGAAGTTGAAGTCGTCCTGCACCCAGGGGTTGTCCTGCTCGTCGCGGTTGCCCGCGTGCGCCGTCCCGGCCTCGGCCGCCAGGAAGACCACCGGGCTGCGGCTCTTGCGCTGCAGCTCGACGTTCGCGGCCACGGCGCGCTCGGCCGCGGCGAGCGCCCGCACCTCCGGGTGCCGCTCGACCGCCCGCGCCACGGCGCCGGGGAACGCGGCCTCGTCGATCTCGACCAGCGGCGACGGCTCGCCGATCGGCTCCGGCTCGTCCGCGTCCGGCAGCGCCAGCATCGCCCGCAGCGCGTCGGCGGCCAGGCGGCGCACCTCGAGCGCCCCGAGGTGCGCCCGGTCGATGCCGAACGCCTGCGTGCGGACCTCGAACAGGTCGGCGTCGTCGACGCCCGAGGACGCGTCGTTCAGGCGCTTCTCGACCTCGCTCTGCAGCTGGTCGAAGTCGCGGCGCATGTCCTCGGCGACCTCCCCGGTCCGGTTGGCCGCGGCGAGCGTCGCGTACGCCTTCGCGGCGTCGAAGGACACGTTCTCGCGGGTCAGCGCCCGGCGCGCCTCCTCGGTCGCCACGCCCTGGCGCGCCAGCGTCTCGAGCGCGTCGAGCTTGCCGAAGGTCCACAGCGGCTGGGCGAGCGTCAGCTCGAGGCGGTAGTAGGGACCGAGCCCCGCCAGCGAGTCCCGGGTGTCCGGGGAGGAGACCACGTTCCCGCGCGCTTCCGGGACGAGGCCGGTGCGCAGGCTGACTTCCGCCTTCGGGAGGATCCGCTGCGACTGCGCCTTGCGGACGCTCTCGCCGGCCTTCGCCACGTCCGCGTCGCCCGCCTTCAGCAGGTGGCTCTCGGCGACCGCGCGCTCCACGGTCGCGCGCAGGCCGAGGCGCACCGTCTCGGCGCCGGCGTCGGGGACCGCGACGGCCCCGGCCAGCGCCAGCGGGACGAGGACCGCGATCGCGCTGCGGAGATTCATAGCCATCCGTGGCGACGATACCACAGCAGCGTGCCCGCCACACCCTCGGCAAGCCCGACCCGCGGACGGTACCCCAGCTCGGCGCGGATGCGGGCGTCATCGCAGACCCATCCCTCCTGCAGCCCCTCGCAGGCCTTGTGCCAGCCGAGAAGCACCGGCCGCCGCGAGATCGCCGCGGCCGCCTCGCCCGCGAGGCCGGCCAGCCGGAAGACGAACCCGGGGACGTGGAGGGCCCGGCCGCCGCCGCAGGCCGCGAGCAGGGCGTCGCCGAGCTCGGCCACCGTGTGCGCGCCGCCGGAGGCGTAGTAGACGCGGCCGTCCGCGGCGTCCGAGGCGCCGGCGAGCACGAGCGCCTCCACGAGGTCGTCGACGTGCACCAGCGAGATCTGCATGCAGCCGCCGCGTACGCGCGGGAAGAAGCCGCGCGCGGCCATCCGGAAGAGCGCGAGCGTCTGGCGATCGCCGGGCCCGTAGACCCAGGGCGGGCGGACCACCACGCGGCGCAGGCGGGCGCCTTCGCGGGCGAGCAGCTCCTCGCCGCGCAGCTTGCTCGCGCCGTAGGGGTTGATCGGCGCGGGGGCGTCCTCCTCCCGGGCGGGCGCGGCTGCCGTGCGGGGGCCCGCGACCGCGAGGCTGCTGACGTACACGAGCTTCGGCGGCGCGGACGAGGACGCCGCGGCCGCGGCCACCGCCGGCTTGACCGGCACCAGGCTTTCGGCGATTTCCATGGACACTCCGGATTGCCGGGCGATTTCGTTTAGCGATCCGGCAATGCCGCCGCGGG